>NZ_JAHREU010000044.1:0-66573 GCF_020883145.1 Microcoleus sp. CAWBG27 | reverse complement strand
AGTCCGAACAGCGGGTTAAACCCGACTTATTAGGTGTCAGACTAGGAGCCGGATGCAGTGAAAGCTGCACGTCCGCGTTCTGAAGGAGAGGTGTCCTGTGGTAACACAGGCATCGACTCTAATTGAATGAGAGGTGGGGAAAGTGATTTCCCCATCGACTCTAACTCTAGTTGTGGGAATATTCAAGATATGCCGCTTAAAAAACGGACATATGATTGTTGTTCGTGTGGCATATCTATCGATCGCGATCTGAATGCCAGTCTGAACATATCAAGGTTGGCTTAACCTTGAAAGCTCGTTGAGGGATAGCCGCTCCGATGCCCCCGATGAAACGAGAAGTAATGACTAGACTTGTCTAGGATTTATATAGCAGTAATTAAAGTATTGGAGCGTCGAAGTCGTCCCAAATAGTCGAGCGCCCAACTCGCGTGGCTCTGTACTTTTTTGCAGCCGTTAAAAGTGACAGATAGACTCTGCTTTGAGGGGACAAGTCTTATCGGGACTTAAACAGAAAATACGATAAAAATAGGTTATAATGTTTACATAGCAAGCATATAACGTTAAAAAATGACCCATGAAAGAGACAACCCCTGCGGCGATGCCCCCCTGCTTCGATAGATGGTGTCAAAGATTTGACGATATTTTTGGTCATCTTGCCCAAAAACGAGAGTTTAGGAACTATTTAGGAGGATTATTGGGAGAAAGTGAACGAAAAAACCTGTCGCAGATGGCAGAAAACGCCTTGGGGAGTAACCTACCACAAATTACATCATTTTTTAACAACAGCGCCTTGGTCATTCAATGAACTCAATCAACGTCGCTTAGACCAATACTTCGGACAGTTTTTTGACGACTCTGTAAGCGTTACAGCGTAAGCCCTGGCATTTTTAATGGTTTTTTTAAAACTCAGGACGCTTACTTAAAGATTGAAAAAATACTCATCCCTATAGCCATCAAAGGTTTGAGATACTCAATTATATCTAAAACTGTCCGAAGTATTGTTAGACGTAATGAATCAATGTAATCAAACCAAGATTAGTCGAGGATTCAGCCTAATAATAGATGATTCAGGACACAGAAAAAGTGGTAACTTTACCGACGGTGTAGGAAGACAATACATCGGACAACTCGGAAAAACCGACAATGGGGTAGTAGTAGTTACCAGTCATCTATATGATGGCAAAAAGAGCCTGCCATTAGATATTGAATTGTATAAAAAAGCCGACTCATTACCCTCCGGAAAAGATGATCCAGACTTCAAGAAAAAGCCAGAAATAGCCATAAATTTAATCGACAAGACCTGCTTCGAGAGGCTATAAACCAGGAATAGTCTTGATGGATTCAGGGTATGGTAATAACACCAGTTTTTTACAAGAATTAGAAAACCGCAAATTAAAATATATCGGAGGACTTGCCAAGAATCGCAAAGTAATAATTCAAAAAACAGTAGAGGAAACAGAAGAGATTCGAGTAGATAATTTAGCTAAATCCTTACCTGTAGAGGCTTTCACAAAAATTCAACTGTCTTTAGAACGACCGAGAACAGTATGGGTAGCAATTCAATTCGTCGAATTATCAAAATGCACGGGTAAGAAAGTAATGGCTATCGTCATGAATGCAGAAACTTTCGATACCGCCACTGAAATAGATTATTTGATGAGTAATGCTGACTCGTCAATAGCGACAGAGGAGTGGATAGTAAAAACTTATTCAGAAAGAAATTGGGTTGAAGTTTTCTATCGGGAAGCCAAGGGATGGTTGGGATTAAATGAATATCAAGGAGCGAGATGAAACCAGCCTGAAAAGACATTTCATTCTGGTATTTTGTGCCTACACTTTCATTCTCTGGCATAGGTTAACAGGAGGATTAAGGCGTACATGGGCAAACAAACCTTTAAACACCTTTACTCAGGCACTCGAAGCATTTCGGACAGCCATATCTTTTAGGTTTGTAAAATGGTTGAACCAAAATTGGGACGTATTCTCCGCTTATAAAGCCAGTTTAGGCCTTGTTTGGGCTTAAAATTTGTTTAAGTCCCGTTATTTGCGATTAGATTATCATCTAGCCATAAATAAGTTAATTTTGTGAAAGGTTTCATGGGTATTATGTCTGATAAGTTATCATCGTTATAATTAGGTACGTAGTTGGGCTTTAGCCCTCTTTTTATATAAAAAGAGGGCTAAAGCCCAACTACGTACCTTTTATTTATATAACAGTTGCATCCCAGATGCTATCCGACCTTTGAGCGATGCTTTAGGTAGTTTAAAGTTTATTTTTACGACAATTAAACTGCACTGCTTCGCTCGGGGGAGTAGGGGTAATCTGCCTTAAGTTAACGGTATTGCGTTATAATAATTAGGGAAAAACAAACTTATAATATTAGTTAATTGTCAGGCATACTAATCAATGTGTGTCCAGCCCAAAGACCGAATAAACACGATTAATTTTTTCCATAAATAGTGGGCAAACTTATCAATTCCAAAGACTCTTGCCGCACGCGACCCGCCATCGCAGCTAACTGCAAGCTCATAAAAGCATTCAAATCTTCCAAATCACACTTTGACGAGGAAAAAATATGCTGCATTTCATTTTCCGCTTCTAAACTCAGATATCCAGCGTCAATAGCTTGTTTTACAACTTCACGAATCAGCACGATCGAAATGTTCCTTACTAAAATTCAAGGTGTCCAAAGCAAAATAATTACCAACAAGCAGTTTCCGAGGCGGTCTCCCCAAATATTTCAAATTGTTTGAGTTCGCGAGACTCTTGTTTTACCAAGCCGGACATGGCTGCTAGTTGCAAATTCATAAAAGCATTTAAGTCTTCCAGGTCATACTTTGTGGTGGTTAACATCCGCCGCAGTTGATTTTCGGCTTCCAGACTTAAATAACCTAGGCTCAGAGCTTGTTGGGCGAGATCGCGAATCAGTACCATAACACTTCGGAGTTTTATTTGTTGAATAGCCTCAGTATCAACGGTTTTCACTGACTCCGCAGTGACGGCTATTGCTCAATTTGTGTGACATTTTTAAGGGCCGGCCGTGACAGCCGGACTCGCAAAGTGTGACTAAGTGTTTGCACGGGTGTGACATGGATCACGAGGGAGAGGGGTTCAACAGTTGACAGTTGACAGTTGACAGTTGACAGTTGGGGGAGATTGGAAGATTGGGAGATTGGGGGAGAGGGGGGGAGGGGGGAGAGGGGAGCATTTTTCTTCTTCTTCCCTGGAACTAATAACTAATGACTAATGACTAATGACTAATGACTACTGCCTTCTACCTTCAGAAGGCTCTCACCGTCTATAATCAGCAAGTTAAATATTTACGGCAAGACCTATGGAAGCACCACATAAAGATTTGTTACAACAAATAGCCAGATTATCGGAAACTTATGCTAATTTAGCCGATCGCCTGTCAAGAGCAGCCACACAACTGCAAGACTCGGGCTTTCCTCCCTCGGACAGCTTACTTCAAGAAATTAGCGCCTACAGCCGAAACTTTGCAGAAGTCCAAACAAAAGCACTCGAGCTCAATAAATCCGCCCTTGCCCCAGGGGAAATTGCTTCCCTCAAAGACATTCAAAACTTAGTCGAGACAGCCACAGCTTCCGCAGGTAAAGCAGGAATTCGCGACGCAGCTTTGCAAGTGCTCGATCGAGTATTGGCGATCGCCCACCGCGAACAAAGCGACTTCGCGCCCTTACAATCAGTTCATGGCAGAGCTCGGGAACTTCACCGCGCCATTTCCGAATCAACCCCGACTCAACTGCATTCCGACGCAGAATCCTTAGTTAGCGGCAAACACCCAGTTGCAGCAGTCCTCGCCCTGGTGGAACAGCAAGACAAACTAGATGACGAACAGTGGGTGATTCTCGAAGAAACAGTCAGCGCCGCTTTTGGGAAACAAATAGCCGTCGCCATTTCCCGAGGCAAATTAACCATTTCCCAGATGGTAAAAGCAGCACCTGCGAAAGTCGAACCAGTATTTCAAGCAGCAACGGAACCAAAAATCAGCGCCGAACCTCTGCCCGAAGTTATTATCATCCCGTCGGGAAATGTCGCGCCGAAACAAGTTACAGTTGCACCACAAATCCAAATTTTGGAATCTCCCGCCGCGACGGCGCCCATGCACGAGGTGATTATCGTTCCTAGTGTGGAAGTACCTAAATCTCTCCAAGCAACCGGTTTCGGCAACATTGTGTTTGGGGCACCTCGCGAGATTCAACAAGTGCCTGTAGAGGGCGGTTTGGGATTGAAAGTTTTGGCGCACATTCAAGGAATTGGCGATCGCACTTTTAGCGCTCAAGAATACGCTGGCACTAAGGGTAAAGGCCTCCGCGTTGAAGGATTTCAAATTAATATCGAGCCACAAATTTCTGGCTTAACAGTCGAGTATATGGCTCATGTCGAAGGTGTTGGCGATACCCCTTGGATTAGCGAAGGGGGATTAGCCGGTTTTCGCGGTAAAGCGAAACGAATTGAAGGATTTGCCGTGCGGTTGAGTGGGCCGCAAGCTGATAAGTATGACGTATTTTATACTGCTCACATTCAGAATATCGGCGACACCAACGTGTCCTCCAACGGCGAATATTGCGGCACTCGCGGCAAAGGTTTGAGAATAGAAGGGATCAGGGTTTGGATTGCGCCGTCTGCGAGTTCTCAAGTTGTGGGGCCTGTGGGTTTGAAAGTGTTGGCGCACATTCAAGGAATTGGCGATCGCACTTTTAACGATAAAGAATACGCCGGTACCAAAGCTCAAGGCCGCCGAATCGAAGGTTTTCAAATTAAAATAGAGCCTCCGGTTCCCGGTTTAAATTTGCAGTACATGGCTCACGTTGAAGGAGTTGGCGATACTGCTTGGATTGAGGAAGGGGAATTAGCCGGTTTCCGGGGTAAAGCCAAGCGCATTGAAGGATTTGCCGCACGGCTGACTGGGGCGCAAGCTGATAATTACGATGTATTTTACACCGCTCACATTCAAAATGTGGGCGATACTCCTGTTGGTTCTAACGGTCAATATTGCGGCACTCGCGGCAAAGGTTTGAGGGTTGAGGGGATGACGTTTTGGGTTGAGCCGAAAGCGTAAAGATTGAGAATGAATGGAAAATTTGCTGCTGCATTTTCCATTCATTTAAAACCGGAATCTTTTAGTCAATCAGCATAAATACTGCGATAAAGTTTGTAGTGAGGACTTCAGTCCTAATCAAAGGAGAGAGGACTGAAGTCCTCACTACGAACCTCATAAAGTTTGTAGTGAGGACTTCAGTCCTCATCAAAGGAGAGAGGACTGAAGTCTTTACTACAAACCTCATAAAGTTTGTAGTGAGGACTTCAGTCCTCATCAAAGGAGAGAGGACTGAAGTCCTCACTACAAACCTCATAAAGTTGGTAGTGAGGACTTCAGTCCTCATCAAAGGAGAGAGGACTGAAGTCCTCACTACGAACCTATTTATTTAATTGTCGTCGTGACTTTTGAAATGATATTAATGGTGCAGCAGGTGCGATAAGCTTTCAGCAGCATGGGCGATCGCACTTGGAGTAGCTTCGCAACCCGCGGCTTCGGCGGCACAGTGGCTGGCGTGGAGTGCGTGTCCGACTGTTTTCGCCCCAGAATCGATCGCGCCGTCAGCTACAAAACCATTAGCTTCGTACTGGCCCATTTCGGCTTGCATCTTCTTGTTAAACTCAGATTGATTCGGTTCCCAGTTGCGGACTGTTTGGACAATCTCGATCCCAGCCCAAATCAGCATTCCCAGAACGATCGCACCAATTAAATATTCCATAGCTTTTTAGAAGATTGAGGTTTGCTGTATCTAATCTAGCGCGGCCATTGCCAGCAAACAGGATGAAAATCCTTGCTGTTGAGTGCGGATTTCCACCTCGCTTGTCTGCGGAGGCAGACTTCGTTTGTGTGCTCGCGTTGCTAGCGATTTCAATCGCCAAATTATCTTTACCCTTGCAATGCCGCCAACAGACACAACAACAAAGCCTCAGTCCACTCGACTACAGCACCGTAAGTATCGCCCGTGTGGCCGCCCAAACGGTGGTTAAACCAGGCACCCGCAAAAATTCCGATCGCACTTCCCCCCAAAGCCATCCCCACCGCCAACAGCCAGCGATCGCCCTCCAAGACAACTTGCAGCACGCTCAAACTTAGCAACAACAGCACTCCTGGGATAAAATCAAAAGGTGAATAAATCGATTCTTTATGAAAAGCTCCCTTACCCTCCGGGCGGAGATACGGATAGCGGGCGATCGCCACCAGTTGGCCCCACCTCCCCCAACCCGCCACACCCATCAAAGCCAACCACCGATAGTTACTCAAGTCCGAGAGGGCGGCAGTTTTGAGCAGGACGATCGCGATCGCAGCCATCGCTCCAAAGGCCCCTGTAACACTGTCCCGCATCACTTCCAGCCTGCGAACCGGGTCGGGGACGGCCAGTCCGTCCGCCGCGTCCATAGCCCCGTCTAGGTGCAGCCCGCCAGTGATGGCAATACCCAAAACTACCACCAAGGCCGATCGAGTCAGAGCAGGCATACCCAACAACTGCAAGCCAAAATCCGCCAGTCCCAGCATCCCGCCTATCAAAAGCCCGATCGCCGGTGCCAAGCGAGCAATGCCCCGAAACTCCAAAGTCCAAGACATCGGTACCGGCAAGCAAGTATAAAAAGCGACTGCGGCTGCGATGGCAGCACCTTGATTCCGGAAAAAGTCGATCGTAGAGCGAACCAATTTATCATCCATCATAAGATAGAAAATTTTTCATCTTGTATGCGGTTGCTAATTCATTAGCCTGTGCCAGAATTGGAACTGTAACACCCAAGTCCTTTGGATCGGGTATTCCTCCTGCCCGAGTTCTTTTCCCCGGAAAACCTCTGCCGGCAGCGATCCCGAAGATCCCAATCTAAAATGGCTAAACTCACTACCCGCGTTTCCCGTACCCAGAATTCTAGCTAACTCCATGACTTCCTAGACGGGAACATACTACAACAGAGGCTTTTGCTCCATGAGTCACGACCAATTGAATAACAGGGTAGTTGCTCCTTGCATCATCGATACTGGCATTGTCGTCAACAAACGCGATATCAAAAGATTGCTGTTTGATTTAGGACGTGTCCGTTACGTTCACATACAAGATGGCAAGATTTACAACGAAGGGGAAGGTTATGTGCTCGAAGTCTTCGCGAATCCCGATCGCTCTACTCTGATTGCCAACCACGCGCTTTATTTGAACGTATATAGTTTTGATTACCTGGAACTGAAACATTCTCCTGAAGAAGGTGCTTATTTTGACCTGATTCAAGAGGGACGGCAGTTGAGGTTAATTCCCCTTTCCAATCCTTTGCAAGAGCAAGTCGCCCGGAATTTAAATGCTGCGGCTTTAGATGCGGTGGTCGATCAGGTACTCTCAGGGAACTGGGATCTGCAATTGGATGAGGATGATTCCCCGTTTTAATCGTCAGTCAGTCGATTTTAGATTTTAGATTTTAGATTTACTCGCAGCGCCGTGAATATCGGAGGTAGAACTAAAATCTAAAATTTTTTGCCCTCCACGACAATTGTCGGAAACTTGTCTCCGTTTTTGGGCGGGGTCATGGTTTTTTTTGTCGCGATGTCAACAACAATAGATTAGATAACACGGACTGCCCATTACGGGTGAACGATCGACGGTGACTAATGACTGAAGACAAGGCAAAATTTTCTTTTAAATGTCAGGCTAATTGCAGCCATACCCAAGCACGTGCAGGGGTTTTTTCGACTCCCCACGGTATTGTGGAAACGCCTAAATTTATGCCGGTGGGGACGCTGGCTAATGTCAAAACCTTGACACCAGCACATCTTGAGGACGCGGGCTCTCAAATGGTTTTGGCAAATACTTATCACTTGCACTTGCAGCCCGGGGAAGCGATTGTCGCAGGCGCCGGCGGATTGCACAAATTTATGGCTTGGCCTGGCCCGATTCTGACGGATTCGGGCGGCTTTCAGGTGTTTAGCTTGAGCCAAATGCGGACTATTTCTGAGAATGGGGTGACTTTTCGAGCTCCCCGCGACGGCCGCATCATTAATTTAACGCCGGAAAAGTCGATCGAGATTCAGAACGAGTTGGGCGCTGACGTGATTATGGCCTTCGACGAGTGTCCGCCTTACCCCGCTACACGGGATGAGGTGGAGGCGGCTACAGACCGCACTTACCGCTGGCTGCAACGCTGTATGCAAGCTCACTCGCGCCCGGAGCAAGCTTTGTTCGGCATCGTCCAGGGGGGCGTTTTCCCCGATTTGCGATCGCGCGCGGCGAACCAGTTGATAGACTTAGATTTGCCCGGTTATGCGATCGGCGGAGTTAGCGTCGGCGAATCGGGGGATTTGATCGCAGATATTGTGAGAGTTACTGCGCCGCTGTTACCGGCAAATAAACCCCGTTATTTAATGGGGATTGGCACCTATCGCGAAATGGCCTTGGCTGTGGCGAGTGGCGTAGATATGTTTGATTGCGTGATTCCGACTCGGTTGGGCCGTCACGGGACAGCTTTTGTGCGCGGGGAACGCTGGAATTTGAAAAATGCTCGGTTTCGGGAGGATTTTGCTCCGTTGGATGAGTCTTGTCCTTGCTATACCTGCCAAAAATTCAGCCGGGCTTATTTGGCACATTTGGCGCGGGCGAAGGAAGCACTCAGCTATACTTTGCTGGCGCTGCACAACGTGACGGAGTTGATTCGCTTTACCGGGAGGATGCGGGAGGCGATTTTGGCCGATCGATTTACTGAAGAGTTTGCCCACTGGCTGGCACCAACTGTCGATCGATCGTGATTGGCTTTGGTGAAGATATGCGACAATTATGAAAATTCTGTTGGATAGGTAGGTTGATTCATGGAAGCTGCATTACTGTTGGCTAAACTCCCCGAGGCTTATGCGATCTTTGATCCTTTGATTAATGTTTTGCCAGTGATTCCCGTGTTTTTCTTGCTGCTGGCTTTTGTCTGGCAAGCGGCTGTCGGGTTCAGATAAGTTTCATTTCATTAAAAACAGGGGCAATTCACCAATTGTCCCTGCTTTTAGCTGTTAAGTTTTGTGGGGACGCAAGAAAATACTCTTGTCCCCCCCTTTTTCAAGGGGGGCTAGGGGGGATCTGGGCTATAGCGTCAAACAGTAGTCTGGCACTACATAAGACGTTAAGTTGACACTAATGCCCTCTTCCTTCTTCCGACTTCCCTCGGACTTCTTCCCTTTTCCTTCAACTCCCGCCCATCGCAATTTTAAATGCCGGTCTTTCTGAGATCCGCTTCATGTAATCTAAAACAGCCGGGTAAGGACTGAGATCTACCTGTAGCATCATCGGAATGTAAATCAACATCGATCCGACTGCTGCGTCAGCGACACCGAATTCATCGCCCATTAAAAACTGCTGTTTCTCGAAAATGCGATTTAAGGGCTGTAACAATTTCGGGGTTTCGCGATCGCGGCTGGCTTCGACAAATATTCCCGGGCCGAGAGTGGCGTTAGCAAAGATGACCCACTGCACAATTTCGGCTTGTTTTTCCACAGTGTCGGGCATCTTACCATATTTTTGAGCTAAATACAGCAAAATTGCCCCGGATTCCCAAAGTTTAAAATCTCCGTCCACAATAGCAGGCACTTTGCCGATCGGATTAATTTCGAGAAACTCTGGCTGTAAGTGTTCCCCTGCTTGCATATCCAGCAGGACAAATTCGTAGGGAACCGCTATTTCTTCAAGATACCACTTGACAATTGAGGCCCTGCTGCGGGCTCCGCCGTAAAGTTTCAACACAAATTTTTTCCTTAAATGCAATATTGCTGTTATAGCATTTTTGGTCGGTTGACTGTTGACTGTTGACTGTTGACTGTTGTCAGTTGACTGTTGACTGTTGACTGTTGGTGATTGGGAATTGGCCATTTGAAATTAGAACCTTCTGAGACTGCTGATGTTACGGTGGAAAAAACGACTAATAACTAATAACTAATAACTAATAACTAATGACTAATAACTAATGACTAATGCCCAATGCCCAATGCCCAATGCCCTATGCCCTATGCCCCATGCCCTATGCCCCATGCCCAATGCCCAATGCCCCATGCCCAATAACTACTGACCCATAATTAATGGCACTTCTGTTAAGTGTAAAAACAAGATTCTGCTGCCAATAAAAATCAAAATTGCCCCGCCCAACATCTCAATTTTATTAGCAAACAAGTTGCCGCACTTGTGACCGATAAACACGCCTGCAAAAGCTAAAAAGAAAGTAATAAATCCGATCGCAGCTACCGCCGGAGCGATAGAATCTTTCAGGACGGCAAATCCGATGCCAACAGCGAGGGCATCGATACTCGTCGCTACCGATAGCATTATCAAAGTCCCCGTATCTAAGGGATTAAACTTTTTCTCGCCTTCTTCGGTTTGCAGCGATTGGTAAATCATCCTACCGCCAATGAAACTCAAAAGCCCGAAAGCTATCCAATGGTCGATCGCAGATATCAAGAAACTAAAAGTCAGACCAATTAACCATCCGATTACGGGCATCACAGCTTGAAAACAACCGAAAAATAAGGCGATTTTCAAAGCTTTATTGACTTTCATGTGTTTGATTGCTATACCACTTGAAACAGCAACAGCAAAAGCATCTGCTGCTAATCCCAAGGAAAGAAAGACGGTAGTGCCTGCATCCATTTTTGTTAACTCTGAGATGTTATAAGTAAATATTCTCACCGACTGTTTTAGTCTACACTAAACTTTAGTAAAACAGCAATATTTCATAATCCATTCATTTTTAAGTCACATTTGTTTCACAATTGACTGTTGAAAAATTCCGGGATTAGCTGTATTATATGGCAGACTATTTATCAAGTCGCAAAATTCAGAATGCCACGATCTCGACCTTACCAACCATTGCTACTGAGATTACTGCACGGGGCTAACGCGGCGATCGCCCTTTTATCAATTTTGAGCGCATTTATAGTGTACAACACCTATGACGGGCGCTTTGGGAAAGTCCCCGTGCCTCGGATTGCAGACATTATCGGGATTCACGGCACTTTTGGCAAGCTGTTGCTGTTAGGACTTATGCCTGCTTTTGCATTGTACAGTTTGTATGCAGGTCAAAGACGGTTAGTGCAGCCCGATTCTTTTGCCAAACTGGCGCAGGTGGGAACACCGATTTGGTGGTACAGTTTGCACCGGATTGTGAATACTTTGATGTTGTTAGCGCTCACTTTTGCGATCGCATCTGGCAGTATGGTTAAGGAAGAATGGCTGCCGGCTGGGGATTTGACACAGGTTTGGTATTATTTGCACCTCTCTGGTTGGGTGGTATTGGTGTTTTGTCTGCTAATGCACTTGTTGATGAGTGCGAAGGTGGGAGGTTGGCCCCTAATTTTATCGATGTTCGATCGCAAATACCGCCCAGAGGATTCACCGGCTGTTTGGTGGCGGAAAATTCGCTCTTTTGTCGATCGCTCTTAATCGAGAACCGCCATTGATTGTGCATTATTATTTCTGGTAAAATCACCACAGACCAAACTATTTAACAAGTGATCGTAAAGGTAATGAGGTATGTTGTTGGGCTTAAGCCCTCTTATATTTATTATCTAGTAAGCAATGCCGAATCAAAAACTCCATTTATAGTCAGCTATACTTTATATTTCTGAGAAAGGCTATAGCCTTTCTCAAAAAAATGAGGTATGACTGACAGCTTATAAAACCACTAAACTAAGAAGGGCCCAAGCCCAACAACGTCCGCGAATCTTTCTGACAAAGGCTATAATAACTCCCAACAACATCAAAAATCAATTAATTTATGCAAGTTTGTCTCGTTACAGGTGGTAATTCCGGTGTTGGTTTAATGACATCTTTAGGTTTAGCTAAATTAGGACATCATGTCTTTATTGCTTGCCGATTCCAGAAAAAAGCGACAAACGCGATCGCCTACATCCGTGAAACTACCGGAAATCCCAATATAGAATATTTACCCTTAAATCTCGCATCCTTAGAGTCAGTGCGTCACTGTGTTAAACTATTTCAAGACCGAAATTTACCCTTACATATCCTCGTCAATAATGCCGGAATATTCGACGCCCGAGGAATTACTCAAGAAGGATTTGAGTTAATTTGGGGAACCAATTATTTAGGTCATTTTCTTCTGACTTATTTATTATTAGATAAGATACCAGATTCCGCATCAAGTCGCGTGATTGTGGTCTCCTCAGATTTAGCATTAAAACCCACTCAAATTAAGTGGGATTTATTTGTCAAAAAAACACCCTTAAATTTTATCGAATCATATAACCAGTCTAAACTTTGCCTGTTGCTCCTAACAAGACAACTTGCTCAAAAATTAACGAATGTCACAGTTAACGCAGTTCATCCAGGTTTTGTCCAATCTAATATTACCATCGGTCATCGTTTGAGCAAATATCTCGGTTTAGGAATTAATCCAGAAAAGGGAGCTTATAGCAGTCTCTTATGTGCTACTTCTCCAGAATTCGAGTCGATATCAGGTAAATTTTTAGGTCAAACAGGACAAGAAATAACATTACCTGTCTTAGCACAAAATAATGATTTATGCCACGAGTTGTGGGAAAAAAGTTTATTATGGACTGGCTGCACTCAAGTTATCCAGAAAGAGAGAAATAATTATGATGCTACTGATGGGATATGGGGGCCTTACACTCTCAAGTTGAATCAGGAGGAACTCGCGACTATTTGCGATCGTATCTTTAAGGAAGTTTTACCAAAACCGCCAGTTAAAGTTTTATTGACTCAGGCATTAAAATCTCTTTTGAGGTTGCAATTTGGTTCAGTTATGTTGCTGCTGATTCAATGTTACAAAGGCCAATTTTATATGGAAAGACATTTAGATTCTGCCGTGGTGTTGCAACTGTGTCAAGATGAGAATGTATTAAAAATACTTACAGCTTATTTAGGGGACAATTTAAAATTGTGGCGTTCGGAATTATGGGTAAATTATCCCTCACGTCAATTAATTCCTTTTTGGCATCGAGATATTTATCCTAATTTACTGACTGGGGAGGGAAAAACAATTAATATTTATATTGGTTTAACAGAAGTAACGGAGACAAACGGGTTTGAATATATCTCGAAAAGTGACCTCAAAAAATGTCAAGTCAAAATTACCGATTTCTTTAGTGGGAATCATTTTTTTAGAGTTCCCAATGAAGTTGAAGAGAAGGCGATTCCGGTAGTTTTAAAACCGGGTGAGTTTATTTTATTTACCGATCAACTTGTACATCGTTCGATTTATAATAGAAGTGGCAAAGTTCGTCTTTCTTTAACGTTACGAGTCGCCCAACCGAGTATAAAAGTTTTACCAGGTTACACTTCTAATTATCAGGAACCTGTCACAATGGGTAAGAGTTGGGTTGACAGTTGACGGTTGACAGTTGACAGTTGACAGTTGACAGCGACATCTACATCTACCTGGATGGAAGGAAGAGAATTGGAGTAATAAGTCGTTTGATTTTAATTTCTCCCCATCGGGACTAGGGGTTTCAAACAATTCTTTATGGTAATATCATTTATAAAAAAATGCTACAATAAAAAAACTCGGCTTGCTTATAGGTCAATACAGTTGACTTAAGAAAAATCTGACTTGCCCAAAATGGCTATATTGCCAGAAAATCGTCAGATGAAATTCATCAAAAGCATTAAGTAAACGGTATTGAAATACAATCGACTCCATCAAGACAAGAGTTTTTAACCGCAGAGGGCGCAGAGGGAAGAGTATTGCGAGGGTTTTGGATGTCGTAAAAAAACCTTTTATCCCTCCCCTCTCTGTGTTCTCTGTGTTCTCTGCGGTAAAATCTTCTTAATATCTACTTCACCTCTTTATAATCCAAAAATCGTCAGATGAAATTCATCAAAAGCGTTAAGTAAACCGTATTGGCTTATAGGTTCATTGAAGCTTCTAGGTGCGTCGCTATTAGATTGTCGGTCTTTATTAAAGATGGTGGAAGCGACACACCCTACGGAAGATTAGGTGCGTCGCTATTAGTTTGTAAATCCTATTAGCGAAGACAGTTCAAACGATCGGCAATTCTACTACAAACTCAGCACCACCCTCAGTTTGAGATAGAGTCTGAGATTCAATTTGAGATGGCACGGGAGATTGAACTGTCAGGCGCCCGCCGTGCAAATCTACAATAATTTTATAGCAAACTGATAGCCCCAATCCTGTATAATTTTTCAAGGATTTGCTATGGTAAAACGGGTCAAAGATTCTGTCTTGAATTTCCGGCGGAATTCGAGAACCGTTGTGGGCGATCGATACTGCAATAAATCTGCCTGTTGAATGCTCGACAATATCTGTTTTAATTGTAATAGTTTGATCGAATTTGTCAATCTTGTTAACAGCATCAATCGCCTTGCTGAGGATATTAGCGAATACTTGGCTCAGTTGACCGGGATAACACAAAATTGGTGGCAGGTTACTGTACTCCTTGATTACTAATATTTTTTTCTCCAGTCGGTGAGCGAGCAACAGTAGAATATTGTCGATGCTTTCGTGAAGGTTGGCGCGTTCTTTGTTGGCTTCATCTGGAAGTGAAATGTTCCGCAAAGCCAGGATGCTCTGGCGTATGCGATCGGTTCCTATTTTCAGAGAGTTGAGAATTTGTGGCAAGTCTTCGCTGATAAAATCTAGGTCGAAGCTCTCTATTTCTTGGGCAATTCGCGACACAGGTGTGGGATATTGTTCGCGATAGAGGCGAAGTATATTCAGCAAATTATTGAGATAATCGTTGACGTGAATCAGGCGCCCGTAAATAAAGTTAATTGGGTTGTTAATTTCCTGGGCAATTCCGGCGGCGAGTTGACCGACTATTGTCATTTTTTCGCTTTGTACTAAATGCTCTTCGGTTCTTCTGAGTTGCGCTAATACTTCTTCTAAAAGTTTGAGTTCTTCTTGAATTTGCCCGTGGAGTTGGGATTGGGAAATTGCGATCGCCAGCGAGTCTGCAATTGCTTCCAAAACTTCCACTTCGTCGGGAGTTGCAAACCGCCGATTCGCACAAGCGAACAGATATCCCAGCCGATTAGTCTGAGTCAGTACGGGTACTGCTGCGTAGTGGCTGTCTGTGAGTTTGAGATGCACTGCTTCCTGAGAGGCTGTGGCATCGGGGGCGGAGGTTTTCTGGAGAAGTATGGTTTCGCACCGATGCAGCCGTGCAGCTAAATCTCCACAGGGCCCTGTTTGGGCGCCGAAGATTCCCAAGCGCCCCGGTAAACCTTCCCGGCAATATTCCCAGCAAAATTCCACAGTATCTTGCCGGGGGTCGTACCAGCCAAAAATTGCCCGATCGAGCTTTAGCAAGGTACCGAGTTCGTCTACAGTAGTTTGCAGGATGCGATCGAGCTCCAAGGAAGCGCGAATGCGGCCGGTCAATCGGTGGAGAAGGGCTTCTGCGCGAGTGCGAATGCACTTTTGGGAAAATAGCTTGAGTGCCACAATTACTGCTAAAGTAGCTGCGCCAAACAGTCCGGTGGCTGCTGCTGCTAATCTATTTAAGGCGAACAGTTCTTTTTCGAGATTGTCGCTGGGAATTACCAGGGCGATCGACCATTCAGCTTGTTCTAAAGGAAGATAGGCAACATAAACTCTGGCGTCGTTGATTTGAGTCAGTACAATGCCCGTTTTTTGATAAACCATCTCCCGCACTACATTCGCCAAATTAGGATCTGCGGACTCTAAAAGACTGGGAGCCGCTTTGTCAATATTTCCCATTAACCGAGTGTCGGGATGGACAATCGGCACTCCTTGAGAATTGAGTACAAAAGCGTAAGTTCCTGCCTCATATTCCAGCTTTCCTACTACTTCCGCAATTCTGTCGATAGTAATGACACCGTTCATTACTCCGATCGGCTTTTTTGGTTGATTCTCCTGAGAATTTGACCACACCGGAGCCGAAATGGGAACAATACTTTGTTTTTTGAGCGTGCGAGAAATGGTAGGATCTGAAACATATAGTTGCCCAGCCATTGCCTTTTTGAAGTGTTGGCGATCGCTAACGTTAATCAAAGCTCTGCCAACTTTTGTGGTAAAATAAGAACCGTCGGGTTCAATTAATGCGAAATGCTTGAAGTCTTGCAGACGATTTACTTCGGATTTTAAATAAGGCCCTGCCACAGACCAATTCATCGATCGCACCGAAGGAGTGTTAGCAAGGGTTTCGATCTCAGTCTTTCTCGTGCCGATCCAGCGATCGATCTTGTTACCGCGCTCCTTAACTTCTAACAAAGCATTTCGCTCTAAATTGTTGACAATCAAGCGGCGAACTCTTTGATAGCTGATACAACCAGCGATGCTAGCTGCCATAATTGTTACGCCCAAAATTAACAACGCGATTTTGTAGCGCAGATCGTATTCGCCCTTAAATCTCGCTGGCAATAGTTGAGTTAATTTCCACCACTTCACTTTCGCAAAGCTTCCCATGGTTTGACCAATTTGTGAGATTGAAATTCTCAGCTCACCAGCGATGAACTTGCCCGCCTGTCAGCAGTCTGAAACTACTAGCAATAATTGCGGGGATTTTTGAATTTTTTCCCGCCGGCCCGCTCACCCTGTCTGACTGGAATCAGATTTTACCATATTTTTGAGAAGCTACAATATTTCTTCAACAATTTAATTATTCAAAATTTTCATAGTTTTGTTAACTGCTATTAATAATTTATGTCAATTGGGCAAGGTTGCCCACAAGCACCCGATGTTGAAAGGAAGAGTTGACAGTTGACAGTTGACAGTTGACAGTTGACAGTTTTCATCAGTCAGAAGGAAGAAGAGAGAGGCGAGAAGGCAGAAGCCTTTCGGATTCGCGAGCGGGTCAAAAGAAGAGAGAGGGAATACACAGCCAGCTTTGTTAGCCACTGATATTTTATATTTAATTAGGTGGATTTACTGGTTAGGTAATGTTGAAATGTATTGCTTTTGTGCAATTAGGTAAGGTACAGACTGCGCCCCCTACATTGAGATGTATGGCGTTGCCCCAATCATAAAATATTAAAAGTTTTGAGTTATTGATGAACCAAAAATTTGTTATTAAATCTTTAATTCAAATCTCAAAACTTTTTGCGGTGCTAAATAGCTGCTGTTGGGCGATTCATTTAAAGAACCTTGTGAGTGTGCTCGTGCTGTTTCACATTGTCTTCAGTGCGAATGACGCGCTCGGTGTTCAGCACTCTTTTGCGTTCTAAGGAATAGGTAAAGTCGTTGCGAACTGTTCCTAAGGGAATGTGAACTTGAGCCTCGGGGCGGATTTTGTAAGTGCGGGCTGCGGCGATCGCCCGAAAGCCAAATTCTTCGCTAAACTGAGCTTCGGCGGGGAATTCCGGCAGCCTTTGGGGTGATTCACCGTCTAACACCGATCCTAAAGTCGTCCCCCAAGCCATTTCATAAGATGTGGGAATTCCCTTGACAATTGCTTGCAAAGCTGCTGAAGGGATAGGTTCGATTACTTTTACTTGATGAACTTCGCCTTCTTCTTTGATGAAGCAGGTGGCTAAACCCACTACTATGTAGTCGTCGGTGCCGAGTTCGGGTGCGTTGGGATAAACTGTTGCAGTCGTCATAAGAAAAGGTTGGTAGTGGAGAAACCGGGAGGGAGAAATTAAGCGATTTGAGATTTGAGATTTGAGATTTTTGCCGCAGATTTTTTCGGGGATTTTACCTAAAAAATCTCAAACTGGCGGTTCTAGTCTCTAAAATTTTTGTGTAAAGCTCCAAAAAGCCGATCGCGCCAGTGAGTCGATCGTACCACATCAAGGCAACTGCCGGATGATTCGGCAAGGATTCCCCGCAGCCACGACGTTGGCGGGGATATCTTTGACAACAACACTGCCTGCACCGATCGTGCTATTGTCTCCAATAGTGACTCCCGGACAAATAATACTGCCTCCACCAATCCAAACATTATTACCAATATTAATTTCAGCGGCGAGATCTCGGCCAGAAAGTCGGATTTCCGGATCGGTGGGATGAAAAGCAGTGTAAATTTGCACGTTGGGGCCGCACAGCAAATTTTCGCCGATGTTAACTCGATTGCAGTCGAGAATCACGCAGCCAAAATTCATGTACAATCCGTTTCCCGCATAAATATTGCTGCCGAAGTCGCAGTAAAAAGGCGGCTCGATTTCTATTTTGGGGCCGATTGCACCGAACAATTCGGCAAGTATTTCTAACCGTTTCTCTGGTTCGTCTTCGTGGGTAGAATTGTAGATTCTGGTGAGGCGGCGGGCTCGCTGGCGATCGGCAATTAATTGTTCGTCGCTAGCTAAATACAATTCGCCGGCGAGCATTTTTTGTTTTTCGGTTTTTTCCATAAGAATCGGCTGTAAGAATCGGCGGAATTAAGATAAAACGGCGGTTGAAACCGCGCCTACACAAACAATGTCCACCTCCGTGGACTGAAGAAAATAAGGTAATTTTAATCCAATACGCGATTGATAAGACGGCGGTTGAAACCGCCGTCTCCTTCAACCCGCGGAGGCGGGTTTTGCTTGTATAGATGCGGTTTCAACCGCCCGGTTTTCTTGATTCTGCAAACAAACAACTAAATCTAGATTAGTTAATTGCTCAAAAGCTCGATCGATCGATCCTTTTCCCCGCAAAAAACCAGTATTCGCAGCGGGGCAGATATATTGAAGAGTCGAAGGCGAAAATCGATCGATAATTGACTGCACGCTGTTAATTTGCCTCGGCCAGTGAAAAGTTTTGGGCGTTCTCTGCGGTACCGGGGCGCCTTCTCGATTGGGGAGCAAGTGTCTGCCGGTAAACAACACTCCACCGCTGCCAGTATCATAAAGGCAAGATGAACCAGGAGAGTGGCCGGGAGTCCAAAATGCTTTTATGCGATCGCTCACAGTAAATTCTCGCTCAAAAACCGTCAGTTGCAATCCGGGGAGCAAATAAGCTTCCTGCTCTTGAATTAGGATATCGCAGCCCGTGGCTTCCTGAATCTCCCGCGCCTTGGCGATAGCGCCGCGGTGGGTGAGAAACAGCAGCCGCACGCCGCCGTTTTCCCGCAAAAAGGCTAGGTTAATATCATCCCAAGCGGGACAATCTACCAGGATGTTCGATTCGTTTTCTACAATGAAATAAGCTGTCGCACCCAGGGTATCCCGGTTAGGTGGGAAAGCAAAAATATTTGGCAGCACGAGCCTGGGCTGTTTGGAAACTGAACTCTGTTGTTTCAAGGAAGTATTATAAAACTTCATTAAGTTTGTAAGCATCAATAAACAATATAGCGGTTCTCAAGCGTGGTGAGGTATGCCCACGGAGACCTATGCCCAATCGTACCTCATCTTTCTGAGAAAGGCTATAGTAGTATCATATAGTCAAGAAAGTCAAACAAGGAAATGTTGCTCTCGTTAAAAGATGGAGGCCCTGAATGCAACTAGCAGAGAGGCATATCATTAAATCTACAGAACACCGTTTCGCCCAGATTGATGAATTAGCTTTTAAATCCAAAAATCTCTACAATGCTGCTAACTACGTCATTCGTCAGAGTTTTGTTTATGGATGGAGTTACATCAATTATAACGAAATGAATCGTTTGATGAAGTCTCATCAAGCATACAAGGCTTTGCCAGCTAAAGTCAGTCAGCAAATCTTGATGATATTGGACAAGAATTGGAAATCATTTTTTGAAGCGGTTAAAGCTTACAAAACTGATCCATCTAAATTTACTGGTAGCCCAAAACTGCCGAAGTACAAAGATAAGGTCAAAGGGCGAAACATTCTCGTGTACACGATACAAGCAATTAGCAGCACGCAGTTGAAGAAAGGAATCATCAAGCTTTCGGGTACGGAAATTTTAATCAAAACCAAAGTAAATCCCGCTCGTATCTGCCAAGTTAGGTTGGTTCCCAAATGTGATTCATATGCGATCGAGGTAATTTATGACAAGTCGGAGTCCACCCTGGACGATGATAAATTTGTAGCTAGTATTGATTTAGGACTGGATAACTTAGTGGCGTTAACTTCAAATCAGCCGGGTTTTACACCTCTCCTGATTAACGGGCGACCATTAAAATCAATCAATCAGTTCTACAACAAACGTAAAGCACGGCTACAAACTCAATTAAAAGGGAGTCGCAAGAGTTCGCCTCGCATCCAACGATTGACTCGCTGTCGCCACCAAAAAATTGATAATTACTTGCATCATACCAGTCGCCTGATTGTTGACGTTTTAATAGCAAAACAAATTGGGGCGTTAGTAATTGGCAAAAATGCACAATGGAAAACTGAGATTGATTTGGGAAAGCAAACTAATCAGAACTTTGTCAGTATTCCTCATGCTCGACTAATTGAGATGTTGGAATACAAAGCTCGATTGGTGGGGATTAAGGTCGTCGTACAAGAAGAATCTTATACGTCTCGGTCTAATTTTCTCGGCTTAGATCCAATCCCTGTCTATGGAAAGATAGATAAGGATATTTTATTTAGTGGTAAACGGATCAAAAGAGGCTTGTACAAGACATCGGTAGGTCAATTAATTAACTCCGATGTTAACGCTTCTTACAACATTTTGAGAAAAGCAATCCCAAATGCGTTTAGTGATGGGATAGGTCGTGGGCGTAGTTCAGCCAAGGCGGGTCAATCCGCTCAAAGTAAAGTGAAGGGGGAGGGACTTGATGCCTCCCATGTCATGTCATAAATGACTATACTTTTACTAGCTATTGAGAGGCATGGAATAAATATTATGTTCTTTTTACTATGGTTGCTTGTACTGGGGTTGATATCTTACTACTTGTTGCAGAGCAGCACCAGCCGCATCACGCGAACTCCGGTATGGCTGCTGTGGCTGGTAATGATGGCGCCGGCGCTGATTTGGACTGGTTGGCTTTTAGTTAACGGCGCGAGCAAAAAAGTACCGCCCGAGTTGGTAATTATACCTTTTCTGGTTTGCCCTTTTTTGTACTGGTTTTTGGTACAGTTGGGGCGCAAGCAAATTATCGCCTCCACGACTGAGCAGGTAGCAGGTTCTGATGGTGAACCGACAGAGCCCAAACCGCCCCTGCGCCCGATCGATTCCGAGGAAGAAGCGAGCTTGCGCGATTGTTTTCCTTGGTCAATTTACTTTTTGCGAGATTTAGAATTTCGCCCGCAGGCTGTCATTTGTCGGGGACAGTTGCGGACGAACCCGGAGGCGGCTTATCAGGCGATTCGGGAGAATGTCGAGAAGCATTTTGGCGATCGCTTTTTAGTCATATTTCAAAATAGCTTGAGCGGTCAACCTTTTTTTGCCATAGTTCCCAATCCCAGCCACCAATCCGGAGAAAATTCGGTCAAAACTGAATCTGTAACCAGGCCGTTTTTTGCCTTAGCTTTGGTGCTGATTACGGTGTTTACGACTACAGTTGTCGGCTCGCAAATTGCTGGAGTTACTGAAAAAATCTTGCAGTCCAACCCGTATGTGTTGCTTCAGGGTTTGCCTTATTCCTTGGCTCTCATTACAATTTTGGGAATTCACGAATCCGGTCACTATTTAGCTGCCAGATTCTACAAAATTCGCACGACTTTGCCTTATTTTATTCCGGTTCCTTTTTTCTTGGGAACTTTTGGCGCATTCATTCAAATGCGGAGTCCAATTCCCAACCGCCGAGCTTTATTTGATGTCAGTATTGCCGGCCCGCTGGCGGGTTTAGTCGCGACAGTGCCGTTGTTGATTTGGGGTTTGGAGCATTCGACAATTGTACCGCTGTCTGACAAGTCGGGAATGTTAAATTTTGACTCTTTTAGTCCGAAATTTTCGCTGCTGATGACTTTGTTGAGCAAGTTAACCTTGGGCGGCGCTTTCAATGCGGAAACTGCGATTCATTTGCATCCGGTAGCGGTGGCGGGTTATTTGGGTTTGATCGTGACAGCGTTTAATTTGATGCCTGTGGGACAACTCGACGGCGGGCATATTGTACACGCAATGTTTGGCCAGCGGGCTAGTATGGCGATCGGGCAATTTGCCAGAATTTGTATGCTACTGCTTTCTTTTTTGGAACAAGGTTTGCTGTTGTGGGCAATTATTTTGTTTTTGACGCCTCTCAACGACGAACCTGCGTTGAATGATGTCAGCGAATTGGACGATAGGCGAGATTTTTTGGGGTTGCTAGCGATCGGGCTTTTGTTAATTATTTTGTTGCCAGCGCCCAAGATACTCATTCAGTGGTTA
This sequence comes from Microcoleus sp. CAWBG27, assembly GCF_020883145.1. Taxonomy (NCBI): domain Bacteria; kingdom Bacillati; phylum Cyanobacteriota; class Cyanophyceae; order Oscillatoriales; family Microcoleaceae; genus Microcoleus; species Microcoleus sp. CAWBG27. Next base: position 44,386 of record NZ_JAHREU010000044.1, on the reverse strand, counting down.
AATGTTTAGAAGGAAGAGAAAATAGGGAGCATCTCTTTTTTGTCATTAATTATTGGGCATTGGGCATTGGGCATTGGGCATTGGGCATTCAGTCGGTAAACAGTCAACTGTCAACTGTCAACTGTCAACTGTCAGGGAGCATATCTGCGGAGCTGGCAAAAAGTATGTTTTACTACGATTTGCGAGCTGAGAAGAGCACTACAAATGCTTTGCACGCTCGATGCTTCCTGGAAAGATGCCAGAGAGAAGAAGGCTCGCTTCGGCTACGCTGGCTGACAAGTCGCTCAGGATAAAAAGAAGGAATAAAAATCAGGATTTACTTATCGTCGCGAGATAGAAAAAAGAGAGAGGTTCACAAATTCCTCAAGGATTGCTATTGAGAGCCTCTCAGTTTTGTCTTTATAGTGCTGTCCCCGATCGCCCTGGCTTTGTGTAACCCGTGCGAGGGGGGACAGCACTCACATAAAAAAATGCTCTTTATAAAAATGAGATGCTCCCTTGCTATTTAAGCTAGTTTATCATTTTTCAACTCAATTTCTATCTCAAAGTGATGTTTATTTTCACCAGAAAGACTTGGTTGAAATCCACTTCCTTTGAGGGAAAAATTAAAATCATACTATTCATTACTCCAATCCTCTTCCTTCTAGTTAGAGATCGCTCTCAAACTGTCAACTGTTGAACGAGTTATCTGATAAATATGTCCTACAGAACCTTCACTTTCCAACAATTACAAGAGCGGTTTGGATTGGAGATGTCACTCAGTCCAATTTTGAGTGCCAAAATTATTCCTTTAGAACCATCCCAATGGCTTTGGAGAGCTCTCGAAATTAGTTCTAACACTGCTATAACAACAGCAAAAGAACGTTCGGAACGGATTATTTCTCCTATATTGTTAGAATTTAGAGAAAAAAATCACAGACAATTTTCTATTTTTTCCGGTTGGGCATTTGATGTAGATGTTTCTCAGGGATTGCATGGAGAATGCGACTTTATACTGTCTGGGACACCGTTGAATTTTGAAATTAAAGTTCCGTTTTTTGCACTTAGAGAAACAAAAAGCGGAGAAATAGAATCTTGTCTGCCGCAGTGTGCTGCACAAATGGTGGCGGCTCAGCTATTTAACGAACGCCAACAAAATTCAATTCCTGCCGTATTTGGCTGTGTAACTTCGGGGGTAGTCTGGCGGTTTCTTAAATTAAAAGGAAATAATTTAATTATTGATGATGATGTTTATTATCTCGATAATCTTCCTGTAATTTTAGGGGTTTTGCAAAAAATTGTTAATTTATACAAATAATCTATAGCCTTTCTCACTAACATGAGGTACGGATGGAGCATGGGGCATGGGGCATGGGGCATGGGGCATGGGGCATGGGGCATGGGGCATGGGGCATGGGGCATGGGGCATAGGCATCGCAGGCATACCTCACTTTTTTGAGAACCGCTATAATTACTATCCTAAAATAGGTTTGTAGTGAGGACTTCAGTCCTTCTCTATTTTTGAGGAATGAAGCGAAGAAGAGGGCTCTCGCATGACCGCATATAAGTTATTAGTTATAATTCCATATTGACTCCGGTCATGCTTCGCCCCTACAAACATATTTTGGAAAAACCAGATGCAGGCGGAACGATCGCACTTAATTAATTTTTTGACTGGAAATTAAATAATATGAATGTACCAACGATCGCACTAACTCCCGAACAAGCAGCGCTAACTCCCATCTATCGCGAAAAGTGGCGGCAAATTGGACTGTCGATCGCACCACTCGATCGCGCGATCGCGACAGCGGCTATCAACACCGCCTACAACATCATCGGCTTGGGCGAACCGGAAATTATTTTCTGTGACAGCCCTTACATAGCTTTGGAAGCTCTTGAACGGCTAAGGATACGCGATTCTGGTTTGGAAACTGGTAGCGAAATTCGAGACAAAATTCATAATGAATTGTACGATACACTAAGAAGTCAACTCAACCGGAAACTGGAAAATCAGATTTACAGCCAACTCTATAACCCGCTGTACGCTCAACTGATAAGTCAATTCCAAATTCATATTAAAGACGAAGTTTATGCCAAATTAGCAAAGAAGTTGGGCAGCAGATTTCACCAATTTTTTGTCAATATAACCTATAATAATAACTGGATCTTATCCGAACTTTCCGCCTGTCACGGAAGTTGGGTAGATTTTTGTATTGAGGTCTTAGGATTGGAGTGCGATCGCTCTTTGTACTCAGCCTTTAAATCCTTAGTCGAAAACTGCGGCTGGATTTACCCGTTTGAGAAAAAGTGCTTGGTGTGCGATCGCCCGCGAAAAATTAATTTTGATAGCGAATATTTGCTCCACGCAGAAGGTCAGCCCGCCATCGAATTTGCTGACAAATTCAAGGTATACTCCTATCGTGGCGTGCTGTTACCCGAAAGCATCGGTCAAGTTGCGCCGGAGTCTTGGGAGCCTTCATGGCTGCTAAGAGAAAAGAATGCGGAAGTGCGGCGAGTGTTGATTGGGGCGATCGGCTATCCGAGGATTTGTCAAGAATTGCAAGCAATAGAATTGGATACTTGGCAAGAATATACTTTGTTGAAAATCGAGAATGATGTTGACATAGAACCCATATTTTTGTTGAAGATGACTTGTCCGAGTACGGGACACATTCACGCTTTGCGAGTGCCGCCAAAAGTGCTAACGGCGAAAGAAGCAATTAGCTGGGTAAATTGGGGAATAGCACCCGAAGAATTTAGCGTGCAAACTTGATATCGGGTGCGATCGATTAATGCCGTTCGTAGTGCGGACTTCAGTCGGCAAATTGCTATTGTAGGTGTTGCGTTTTTGGGATACACCAAATATATTGTGGTCAGGTCGAAAAAAGGAAGTTTCTATGCAACTAACGTACAAATACCGCCTTAAACCCACAAAAGCCCAGTTAGCAACGATTTCAAATCATCTAGAACTCTGTCGCCGACAATACAACTACCGACTCGGCGAAAGATTTAGATGGTGGGAGTCCACGAGAACATTCGTCAATGCCTGTCCCTTAACTGCTTCTATAGTTTCTGTTGAAGAGATTTATCAAAATATTCCTTTAAGGAGGGTGCAAACTAGGGATGGTAGAAAAAAAGATGAATCAGGCAATCCTTTCACTAGAAAAGGGGACATTTTCTCAAATATTGAAGGTGGATATGTACAATGGCAAACCATTCAGTTAGCCGACCTGAAAAATACTAAAAAGCTATTCCCTGATTACAAAGCTTTAAGTTCTCAGGTTTTGCAGGATGTAGTCAACCGAGTGGAAACTTCCTTTTCAAATTTCACCACGCCTGACAAAAATGGCAATCGTAGAGGTAAGCCTAAGTTCAAAGGATTTCACTACTACAAATCTTTCACTTATCCGCAATTACATAATTTAGATATCATCAAGGATGAGCAAAATAGAATTTGTGTGAACCTAGCCAAAATAGGTCAAGTACCGATGGTATTCCATCGTCCAATACCAACCGGATTCACGGTTAAGACGGGGACAGTCGTCAGAGAAGCAGACGGGTGGTACATCTCCCTGACGCTCGAAGACAAGGCGGTTCCCGTGACGGTTGCAGAAATTCAACCGACTGATAAAAACACTCTTGGTATTGACTTGGGGATAACAAATTACGTCTATCTTTCCAATGGGGAAAGAGTAGAAAATCCTAGATTTTTGAGGAAATCTGCGGAGAAATTAGCTCATCTTCAGGCGAAACTAGCGTCGAGAGTTAAAGGTTCTAAACCTTGGCAAGTTATTAAAAGTAAGATTTCTAGGCTGCATCAATTTGTAGCAAGGGCGAGACTTGACTTTCAATTCAAAGTTGCACATGAGCTGTTTGGCAAATGCGATGTTTTGGTGGTTGAAGACTTGAGTGTCAAAAATCTAACTAGACGTGCCAAACCTAAAACCGATATCGAGGATGGCAATTTAGTTTACTTGCCGAATGGCCAATCAGCTAAAAGTGGCTTGAATAAATCAATGCTTGATGCTGCTCACGGTCAATTTGCTAGTGTTCTTAAGTATGTCGCTTGGAAATCGGGTAAAAATGTTTTGTTCGTCGATCCAAAAGGAACTTCCCAGTATTGTTGGAATTGCCTCAACAAAGTGCCGAAAGAATTGTCAGACCGATGGCATTCTTGCCAGTGCGGAGAATCTTTCGATCGAGACGAAAACTCAGCTAAACTTATTAGAAAGGTTGGTCTGAGTTATCAAAGTGGCGGGGGAACTCCGTCACTCAAAAAAGCCTTTGCAAAAAAGGAAAAAGAAGCCTGCGGTCCAACGGTACTCCGTTGACCGTCAGGTTCGTTCACAAAATAATGTAGATTTACTGCCTGGGCTTGGTACTATGTATTCTGGCAGCTAAAACCACCAACTTCAAATAGACATGAGCCAGCATTCAGACCGCATTGCCCCTCACGGCGGCATCCTGGTCAACCGCATTGCTACACTAGACCAAAGACAAGAATTTTTCGACAAAGCAGAGTCCCTGCCGCGAGTCCAGCTTTCAGATCGATCGATCTCTGACTTGCAAATGATCGCAATTGGCGCCCTGAGTCCTCTCAAAGGGTTCATGGGAGAAGCTGATTATCGATCGGTAGTCAAAGAAATGCGCCTCTCCAACGGTCTCCCGTGGTCGATTCCCATCACCCTTTCCGTCAGCGAGGCCGTCGCCGACACCCTCACCGAAGGCAACCTAGTCCGCCTCGACTCCCCGGCTGGCGAATTTGCCGGTATCTTGGAACTCTCAGAAAAATACCGCTACAGCAAAGAAGAAGAAGCCCTCAACGTCTACCGTACCGACGACCTCAAACACCCGGGCGTCCAAGTAGTAGACCAATCCGGGCCAGTTAACCTCGCAGGCGAAGTTTGGCTGCTGGAACGCGAACTAGATGCGCGGTTTCCGCAATACCAAATTGACCCGGCGAAATCCAGAATACTGTTCAAAGAAAAAGGATGGAAAACCATAGTTGGTTTCCAAACCCGAAACCCCATCCACCGGGCCCACGAATACATCCAAAAATGCGCCTTAGAAACAGTAGACGGATTATTTTTGCACCCGTTAGTCGGGACAACTAAAGATGATGATATCCCTGCTGACGTGCGGATGCGCTGCTACGAAATTCTGCTAGATAAATACTATCCAAAAGATCGCGTAATTTTGGCAATTAATCCGGCGGCCATGCGCTACGCCGGCCCCAGAGAAGCAATTTTTCACGCTTTAATTCGCAAAAACTACGGCTGCACTCACTTTATTGTCGGGCGCGATCACGCTGGAGTTGGCAATTATTACGGCACCTTCGACGCCCAACACATTTTTGACGAATTTGAGCCCTCTGAATTGGGAATTGTGCCGATGAAATTCGAGCACGCTTTCTATTGCAAGGTGACGGAACAAATGGGTACAACTAAAACAAGTCCGAGCACTCCCGAACAGCGGGTGCATTTGTCGGGTACGAAAGTGCGCGAGATGCTGCGCGCTGGAAAATTGCCGCCCCCGCAGTTTTCTCGACCAGAAGTCGCCGCCGAATTAGCGAAGGCTATGAATATTTTTAGTTACGAGATTTAAGTCTTGAACTTTGGTATTGGTGGCATTCTGAATAGTTTTGAGTTTGGGGTTTTGAGTTTTAAATTGTAAAATTTAAGCTTGAAACTCAGGGTGCATCTGATTTTTGAAGAGGGCTAAGCATGACCGCATATAGCAATCCTAAATAATTTCCATAATTGTTGTTGTAGGGGCAATCCCCCCGTGGTTGCCCGGATAGTGCTGGGGTAGGCACGCACCATCCACTAGCCCTACAAATCTTCATGAATGATTTAGGATTGCTATATAAGTTATTACTGAATAATCTCATATTGACCGAGGTCATGCTTCGCCCCTACACACATATTTGCTTGCCCACAGATGTACCCAAAAATCAAAAGTTAAAACTTAAAAATTATCTTAAGAATTAAGGATCCCAATCTAATTGAAATCCCTTAAGATGAGGATTGAGCGGTATTTAACTTGAAATTGAAAACATAAAATTCAAAACTCTTTAAAAATGGGACTCAAGCGCCGGGAATTTTTGCAGCAAGCTGGCCGGGTGTTGGCCGCCATCGGAATCAGCGAGGCTGGATGGTTGCGGTTGGGCTCGCGCTACTTGGAAGCTTTGGCCCAGCCAACAGCGCGTAAATTGGCTTTGTTGGTGGGAATCGATCAATATTCAGAGTCGCCGCTGCACGGCTGCGTGACGGATGTGGAATTGCAGCGTGAATTGCTGGTATATCGGTTCGGGTTTGCGCCGTCGGATATTCTGACTTTGACTGATGCTGGCGCTACCAGGGAAAATATCGAGACGGCTTTTGTAACTCATTTGAGGGAACAAGCAAAACCGGGTGATGTGGTGGTTTTTCACTTTAGCGGCTGCGGTAGTCGAGTTAGTTTTGGGGACTCTCCGGGAAAAATGCAAAACAGTTTGGTGCCGGCCGATGATGTGGTACCGCTATTACCAAACGGATCGGTCAACGATATTTTAGAGGAAACGCTGCTGCAATTGCTGCGATCGCTCGCCACAGAAAATGCGATCGCCATCCTCGACACCAGTCACACCTATCCAGGTTTCCTCAAAAACGGCAACTTTCGCATCCGTTCCCGTCCGCGCCCCACCATCGGGCAACCAAGCCTCGCAGAATTAACGTTTGCCGAAGGTCTCCAGTCAGGCAAAAACAACGGTTCTGCGATCGCCCTACTGAGTGCGGCCGCCAATTCCCAAATCGCCGGGGAACAAGAGTGGAACGGATTTACTGCGGGTTTGTTTACCTACGCCCTCACCCAAAGTCTGTGGTTAGCGACTCCGGCTAGCAGTTTCAGCGTCAGTTTTAGTCGGGCGGCGGGCACAGTCGAGCAAATCGCGGGATTATCGCAGCAACCGCAAATTCGCCCTGACAATTTAACAACCGCGCCGGCGCTGAATTTTGCCACAAGTTTAATGTTAAATTCCGCTGCTGCTGATGGGGCTGTGACGGCGGTGGAAGATGGCGGCAAAACGGTGCAGTTGTGGCTGGGCGGGTTGTCGGCGGGGGTTTTGGAGTGCTGCGAGGGTTCGGTGTTTGCGGTGGATTCGTCGGTTAAGTCGATCGACAGCGATTCCCTAGAGGATAGCAACTATACTTCACGACTGTTGCTGCGATCGCGCACCGGTTTGTCTGCCAAAGCTCAAATATTAGATAAGCTCGATCGTACAAAAGGGCAATTAACAGCCGGCGATTTAGTCAGGGAAGAAATTCGGGTATTGCCGCGAAACATCGGTTTAACAGTAGCTTTAGACTCAGGTTTGGAACGAATCGAGCGGGTGGATGCTACCAGTGCTTTCGCGACAGTGCCGCAAGTTTCAGCCGTAGGGAGCGAGCAACCTGCTGACTTTCGGTTCGGGAGAGTCCCCGAAACCATTGTCGCTCAAACTCCTGGGGCTTACGAGCCTGCTTTGTATCAAGGGCGCTACGGTTTGTTTTCTGTCGGCCAAATGCCGATTCCCGACACCCAGGGCGACGGTGGAGAAGCGGTTAAGGTGGCGGTGCAGCGGTTGATTCCGCAGTTGAAAGCTTTACAGGCGGCGAAGTTGCTGCGGCTGACTGTCAATGAGACATCTTCGCGACTGAAAGTGCGAGGGGTTTTAGCAACTCTGGCGCCGCAAGCCCTGGTGATGGTGCAGCGGGAGTCGGTGCGGGCGAGTGGTGATTATCGCTTGGAACCTCTGAGCGCTCCCAGCGAGAAATCGAGTAACTTGGGTATACTAAGTTTGCCGATCGGCACCCGAGTTCAGTACAGATTGTATAACGAGAGCGATCGCCCGGTTTATGCTGCGGTGTTTTCCTCGGATACTGCCGGAAGGTTGTTGGCGATGAATTATCAGCCTGAAAGTAATGCTGGTGCGATGTCAATGGCGATCGCCCCTGGGGATAATTTGAGTGTCCCGGTGGCTGGGGCTTTGGGCTTAGCCGTGTCTGGGGCTTTAGGTTTGGCGGAAACTTTTATTATAGTTAGTGAGAAATCGTTCGATCGCACTTTGGCGGCAATAGCAACGGAAATGCAGCAAACAAGGGATACTTTGCCGGTGATGTTGTTGAATCCTTTAAATGTGGCGCGGGCTGTGTTGGAAGATTTGCACGCAGCTAGCATTCCCGGCGTGCAGAAACTGGGGATACCGACGGATAATTTGGCTTTGGATGTGAATGTTTGGGCGACTTTAAGTTTTGTTTATCGGGTGGTTTAGTTTGGGGAATTGGGGATATTTTCTGCAACTATAGCAATCCTAAATCAGGGAGCATCTCATTTTTGGAAAAAGCATTTTTTCTTTGAGTGCGAGCGTCCCCGCTCGCGTATTGTACAATACGCGAGCGGGGACGCTCGCACTATATAATTCCGATACTACCGGATTGGATATCATTTGTACATTTCTTACTCCCTCCCCTTAATAAGGGGAGGGTTGGGGTGGGGTAAAAAACTTTACGACTCCTGAAAAAACCGCAACTATCCGAGTATGAAATCGATATTGACTTCCCAATCAGGAAATGCTAGAGGCGAAACTTGTTGACCGCGCCAAAACTTTTGGATTAAACTGTAACCGTTGGGTGTGGGCTGGCGGTATACTTCCAAGCATTGTGCTTCTAAATCTACCAGCCAAACCTCTGCAATTTGCGATCGCGCGTAAATGGGAACTTTCACATCTCGATCGTAATCCACCGTACTGTCAGAGACTTCTATCAACAGCAAAACTTCTGATGGTGTAGGATGTGCCGTTGAATAGTAATCAGCACGGGGTTGTAGGAATACTACATCAGGTTGAGGTTCAGTGCGATCGCTCAACTGAACAGGATTTTGGATAGCAACAATCGCTCTTGTTTCGGGAATTTCAGCCGAGAGTCTGTTGAGGCGGTTGACACATCCGGCGTGGCGAGTTCCAATGGCTGCCATTTGTACAAGTTCTCCTTCAATCAATTCTACGCGATCGCCCTGGGAAAAAATACCAGCTTTACCCATTAAATGATATTCTTCCACAGTGAGTAATCTTTTGATTAATTGCACTGCCATAACTACCGTGCCTCTAATTATATTGATTACATTCTAGTCGATCGAAGAGGGAAGAGTGAAGAAGGAAGAAGGAAGAAGGAAGAAGGAAGAAGGAAGAAGGAAGAAGGAAGAAGGAAGAAGGCGCTTCTGGTTCAATATCAAATCTACTTTTCATCATCCTGTATTAATCTCTCTTTTCTTTCTTCTCTCTCTGTGTCCTCTGCGCCCTCTGTGGTTAAATCATTCCGATTCAAAAGGTTCGTAGTGCGGACTTCAGTCCGCTAATAAAAACAAATTAAGATTGATAAACCTTTTCCACCAGTTGAGCCAAACGTTTCATTGCAGTTTCAATTTCATCATTTGTCGCAGTCAAACTAATCCGCAAACACTCGTGCTTGTGCTGCCAATCTTCCCGCAAACCCGGGAAGAAAGAACTTCCCGGCACAACTATTACGCCGACTTTTTTCAATTCTTGATACATTTCCCAATCAGTCATTGGCAAATCTTTGAGCCACAACCAGGCAAAGATTGCTCCTTCACCTCGGTGCAAGAACCAGGGCAAATCCTTCGGCATTGCGTGTTCTAAGGTGCTTTCAACAACTGCAAATTTGCTTTGATAGTACGGGCGAATTACGTTGAGAGAAATGTCGGCTAGGGCGCCGGACTTAATGGCCCTAGTTGCGATCGCCTGTCCGTATCTCGGCGAGTGAATGCACATATTGGTCTGAAAAGATTCTAAGGTTTTAATGATGCCTTCATCGCCGATCGCAATTCCGATTCTTTCACCCGGTAATCCGGCCTTCGACAAACTCATGCAGTGGACGATATTGCCGCCGAAAATCGGCTTCATTTCAGTAAAGTTCAAGGCGGGGAAAGGAGGCCCGTAGGCGGAATCGACTAACACCGGCACGTCGAAAGCGGCTGCTAAATCTGCTATTTTCTGCACTTCGTCGTCGGTGAGGACGTTTCCCGTGGGGTTGCAGGGACGGGAAAAGATGACGCAACCGCTGGTTTCATCGATCGAAAGTTGACTGAAATCCGGGCGATATTTGAATCTGTGGGCGGCTGCATCAATATCTAGGGTGGGTTTGCAGGCGATGACTGCTTCGGGAATTAGGCTCACGCCGCCGTAACCGGTGTAGTCTGGACTTAACGGAAGGACGATCGACTTTAGGTTGCGGATTTGAGATTTCGGATCGGAAGTGTCGGCGACTGGTGCGGTGTAGCCTCCGAAAGCGTTGGCTGCGTAGAAGTAGATTGATTGGCTTCCCGGAGTAATTAGGATGTTGCGATCGGTCAAACTGAGGTTGTAACGCTGGTTAAAATCGGCCAATACTGCATCGATAAACGGCTGATAACCTTGGCTGGAACCGTAGCGACAAACGACTTCGCCGTATTCGGGGCTCGATAAAAGTTCCGCTGTGCAATCGCGCCACAACTGCTCGACTTCCGGCAATATCACGGGATTTCCGGCGCTTAAGTTGATAAATTCCTGCCCGTGGCCGGCCCTGAGTGTTTCAATAATATCTTTCATAATTGCCCGAACTCCTGTGAGTTGGGACATTTGAGTGCCAAATTGTGTGAGGGCAGGGTTCATGATGCGGTGAGGATGATAGAGGTTGATGGTTTATTTATGATAGCTTTTGTGCGATCGGTGTCAGGATAGGATTGATGCTGTTGGTTCGATCGGGCGATCGGGTATTTCTGTCAAAAGAGAGGAAGGAGGCGATCGCAGGATCTGTTTTTGAGCAAGGGCTACATAAATAAGTTCGGAAAATGCGTCTGTTGGTGGGTGTAAAAATCGAGGGGTTAAATTTTGGGGCTGTAATCCAACTGCTGTCAGGGTTTGATGCTTCTGGCGGTCAAGAAAGTCAGACGCAAATGCTGAACCCTTGATTGGATAAGAGTTTCAAGGCACAAGTCAAAATTTGGGTATTGACACCTGGAGGCTGAAATGATATTTTTGTTCTATCAGACGCAAACGAACCTTGAAAACCAAATACAGCAAGGGTTTAAAACACCCGCGGCCGGAAAACCCATAAATCCCTATCAGGGATTGAAACTGGATAGCAGTTTGCTAGCATTATACGAAGCTCCGTAGCCGGAAAACCCATAAATCCCTATCAGGGATTGAAACCAGATCCGCATCCTTGTAATCAATCTGCATTTGGCCGGAAAACCCATAAATCCCTATCAGGGATTGAAACAAATTAGTCAAAGATGCTAGGGGCTTGACATCGCTAATGCCGGAAAACCCATAAATCCCTATCAGGGATTGAAACTAGGCGATCGTAAATTGATTTGGGTACTTTCGATGCGCCGGAAAACCCATAAATCCCTATCAGGGATTGAAACGCTGCAATGTGTCGGGCAATTGCTTCAATGAGTTGCCGGAAAACCCATAAATCCCTATCAGGGATTGAAACAATTGCGGCAATTTGAAGGTTGGTAATCCCCTCAATCGCCGGAAAACCCATAAATCCCTATCAGGGATTGAAACCCGTTCCGGCATCTGGCGGCCGCCAAAATTATTCGGCCGGAAAACCCATAAATCCCTATCAGGGATTGAAACAACCCGAACCGCGACATATTTCTGGATATGGTGGAAAGCCGGAAAACCCATAAATCCCTATCAGGGATTGAAACGGATCGACTCCACTTCAGTTTCGTCTAACCAACCGAGTGCCGGAAAACCCATAAATCCCTATCAGGGATTGAAACGCGGATGAATATGAAACAGCCGCGCTGATACCGAGCCGGAAAACCCATAAATCCCTATCAGGGATTGAAACCTTGGTAAGCCTTCCACCCCAAAAATGCGGCGATTTCGCCGGAAAACCCATAAATCCCTATCAGGGATTGAAACCCGAATACTCCGATCTCGCCGTGCGGGCGATATCGCCGGAAAACCCATAAATCCCTATCAGGGATTGAAACCTTCGAGCTCGGCTGGCTTGCCATCCCTCAGGAAGGATATCGCGCCGGAAAACCCATAAATCCCTATCAGGGATTGAAACACCGCCTAATAGTGTGTTTGTTGATTCTTCTCGCGGGGCCGGAAAACCCATAAATCCCTATCAGGGATTGAAACTAATTGGTTGGTATTGCGCCCGTACTGAGTGCAAGCCGGAAAACCCATAAATCCCTATCAGGGATTGAAACTTGAATTATCTAGGCTTCAAAGGAGAGCAGCAGGCCGGAAAACCCATAAATCCCTATCAGGGATTGAAACCGGGAATACTTGCAATTGCTGAATTCCCCTGATGCCGGAAAACCCATAAATCCCTATCAGGGATTGAAACGCAGGAATTGAGCCTGATTTCAGCATCAGAAGTGCCGGAAAACCCATAAATCCCTATCAGGGATTGAAACTTTAAAAAAAGAACAATTAAAGGATGAAATTTTAAAGCCGGAAAACCCATAAATCCCTATCAGGGATTGAAACGGGGGGTGGAGTCGAACCACCAGAAAATCGGCTTAGCCGGAAAACCCATAAATCCCTATCAGGGATTGAAACATTATCATTGATTCGCTTTCCCACGCTTGGTTCAGCGAGCCGGAAAACCCATAAATCCCTATCAGGGATTGAAACACAACCATGAAATATTTTGACTTATCCCAAAGAATGCCGGAAAACCCATAAATCCCTATCAGGGATTGAAACTGTGGATTTATCTTTTCGCGCGATCGGGTAGTAGAGCCGGAAAACCCATAAATCCCTATCAGGGATTGAAACCCTACTGCCCCGGCATTATTGCTAGTCCATGCAGTGCCGGAAAACCCATAAATCCCTATCAGGGATTGAAACTCGGTTTGCGCTCCCGGTGTCCCAGCCGCCCCCGAGCCGGAAAACCCATAAATCCCTATCAGGGATTGAAACATAGAGAATTCTTTCATCCTCCGAACATTCGCCCCAGCCGGAAAACCCATAAATCCCTGTCTAGGGATTGAAACGACGGTAAAACCTAAGCCCCCGCCAGAAAACCGCAAAATCCCGATCGCCAATCCAAATCAGATTAAAATAATCGAGTCAACTTGACTTGATTTTTTAATTCCCATGCGTATTTGGCAAGCCGATTTCTACCGCCGCCCTCTCCGAGACGAAACCGGCAAACCATTGTGGGAACTCCTCATCTGCGACTCGACACAAACATTTCAATTTAGCGCCCTTTGCCGGCAGTCGGAAGCCAACTCCAATTGGCTAGCCGCCCAATTCCAGCAAGTTCAAAACCAGAAATTGCCCGACACAATCCAAGTATTTAGACCTCAGTCTCTCAGTTTAATCGAAGCAGCGGGCAAAGTTTTGGGCGTCAAAGTAGAAGCAACTCGGCGCACCGCCGCCCTCAAAACCCTGCTGCAACAACGCGCCCAAGAATATTCCAGTCTGCCTAATTATACTAATGAAGCTTATCGGGCGATCGACCTAGAAACACCTCCACCAATTCCCCTACCCGAAAATCTCTGGGGCGATCGCTGGCGTTTTGCATCCCTACCCGCCGGCGACATCCTAGAAGCTTTCCAAGGGCGTCCCATCCCCATCTTAGAAATGCCCGAATTGCTATTACCCCTGAACTTGGGTTTAGCCTCAACAGTACCCGTCCCCGGAGTCGTAATTGACGGCGGGCGACAGTCAATGCGCCTAGCTAGATGGATTCAGGAAGCCAAACCCTTCGCCTTGAACTATATCGCCGGAGCTCCCGACGGATTGATATTGGAAGCTGGATTAGCCGATAGATGGGTTGTCGCCACCTTTGAAGATAGCGAAGTAAAAGCCGCCGCCGAAACTTACCAACAGCGCAAACAATCGAGTAAAGGATTGCATTTCCTCTTAGTCCAGCCAGATGATAGCGGCATGACTTATACAGGCTTTTGGCTGCTAAATTTTAATTAATAATACCAATCCTAAATCTGTAGGGAAACGGCATTGCCTTTCGCAGTGTCAATTTAAGGTTGAAACCCTAAGAGATCTCGTTTATCCCTGAGTCTAGATCCCCCTAAATCCCCCTTAAGAAGGGGGACTTTGAGTGTTTCTCATCCCCCTTCTTAAGGAAAGATACGATTGCTAGATTTGATGAATCTCCTTTTAGGGACTTTGAGTGCTTCTTGTCCCCCCCTTTTTAAGGGGGGCTAGGGGGGATCTAGCCTTAATCGTTAGACAGAAGACTCGCAGTACAGTTTACCAAATAATCGTAGGGTGTGTCGCCACCCAAAATCCCTAACTACCTACCGACAATCAAGAGAGCGACGCACCCGATCGCAATGAGAGGTTGTTTCCTCAAATCTTGTCGGTGCGTCGCTACGAGATTTTGAATCTTTTTTAGGGATTATTCATGGCGACACACCCTACAAACACTTTTGGCTGCTGAATTTTAACTTGTAATAGTTAATGCCGAATCCTGGACATCCGCAGCCAGTCAGACTGTAAAAAAAAACGATCGCCCTTTCTAGCTGCGGACAAATGAAACTATCGGAGATTATCTTATTTTTTGTTTCAAAATTCGATCGCCAAAATCAGATTATGACCCGCAACAAGAGCAACCAGATACAGACTGAAGCATCCTGTTTAAAAGTCTATCTATTCCACAACCAGAATCAATCCATCTTGGATGCCCTGATGCACTCGGTTAATCTGACACCGATCCTTTTCGTTGAGACGGTTTGTCGAAAGCATTGCAGACTTCAGCAGCCGCCTGTCGAGAGGCGTAATTTGGCGGAAAGCAAAGATTCGTTGGACGATCGCCTCGATCGCGATTTTAGGTACGCTAGCAGAACTGACTGTCATTTTTTTAACACCCTGAAAATAGATAACAGAACCCTGTACCTTTATTTTTAAAGATTTTGTAAAGATACATTGTGATTAAGATCATACATATCTTGTGACAAAACAGTGTATAAACGATTGCAATCGCTATAAAAATTAAATTATTTTAACGCAAACTTAACAATAGCTCGATAGAATCAATGTTGTAAAACTGAGGCAGAGAGTAAAATGGCACAGGCAAAAATCGGCATTATCGGCGGCAGCGGTTTGTATAAAATGGAGGCCCTCAAGGATGTTGAAGAGGTAAAAATTGATACACCTTTTGGCGCGCCATCTGATGCAGCCATTGTGGGAACCTTAGACGGTACGCCCGTTGCATTTATGGCCAGACACGGCCGCAATCACACTTATTTGCCCTCGGAAGTGCCGTATCGGGCAAATATTTATGCCATGAAGAGTCTGGGAGTGGAGTATTTAATCTCAGCTTCGGCGGTTGGTTCCCTAAAAACAGAGGCCAAACCTTTAGATATGGTAGTGCCAGATCAGTTTATCGATCGCACAAAAAATCGAGCTTCTACATTTTTCGGAGAAGGAATAGTCGGTCACATCACATTCGGCGAGCCGATTTGTGGCGAATTGGCTAAAGTGTTAGTAAGTGCGATCGAATCCTTAAACCTCGCCGACGTTTCCCTGCATCGCGGCGGCACCTACGTCTGCATGGAAGGCCCCGCATTTTCCACCAAAGCAGAATCAAATCTTTACCGCAGTTGGGATGCGACAGTCATCGGGATGACAAATTTGCCGGAAGCAAAATTAGCCAGAGAAGCAGAGATTGCCTACGCAACTTTAGCATTAGTTACCGATTATGACTGCTGGCATGAAGAACACGATAGCGTAACTGTAGAAATGGTAATCGCTAACTTGCACCGCAATGCCGAAAATGCCCAAAAAGTAATTCAAGAAACAGTCCGCAGACTAACAGAAAATCCCCCCGTTTCTGACGCACATTCCGCTTTGAAATATGCAATTCTGACTCCACTAGACAAAGTACCTCCCGCAACTAAGGAGAAAATGGGTTTGCTATTGCAGAAATATTTGTAGTTGCAATCTAATTAGTCCTAGACACAAGTTGAGGTACGTTGTTGCGCTTGGGCGCCGGATTTAGCGCCCAAGCGCAACAACGTACCTTTTTTTAGACAATTACAATTATTAACCGATCAACTGCTTAAAGGCATCATGTTCGCGAATATTCTCTAAATCAGCTTCAGTTTTTGCCAACTCTTTACACAAATTCGGATTGAGATTCAGGGCGCGCTTTAAATTTTCAATTGCTAAATCTATTTTACCTTGGAGCGCATAACATCGGGATTTATTGTACCATATTCTGTAAAAGTCAGGTCGAATTTTAGCAGCATTGTCGTAGGACTCGATCGCCGCTTCGTACTTTTGCAATTTGGACAGTGCCACGCCTCGATTGTTCCAAGCGTCAGTATAATCTTTTTTGACTTGTAGAGCTTGATTGTACGAAATTACTGCTTGTTCGTACTCCTGCATTTTGGAAAAGGCAACGCCTCGGTTGTTCCAAGCGTCGGCGTAATCGGGTTTAGCTTGGATGGCTTGTTCGTAACAGCCGATCGCCTCCGGGTACTTCTGCAACTCCAACAATACCACACCTCGGTTGTTCCAAGCGTCGGGATAGGTCGGGCGAATTGTGGTAGCTTGTTCGTAGGATGCGATCGCCTCTGGATACCGCTGCATTCGAGTCAGCACAACTCCCCGATTGTTCCAAGTATCGGCTAAATCCGGCTGAATTTGCAGTGCTTGATTGTAAGCTGCGATCGCATCTTCATAGCGGTTTTCAAAGAAACAAGCATCTCCCTGTTTTGAATAGTCTGCCGCCGTCAATAACTGTTGATAATTGCCGTAGTTAACCGGAGCAAATTCTTGAATTTGAGCATCCGGGAATAACAAATCTGTGTCTGCATCGGCTGGGTGACTTTGGTGTTGAATTTCACCTAAGATACTTTCAGCATCGGAAATTAATAGTTTTAATTGAGAGATGGTATCGTAGTGGAGACTTTCGATTTCTTGGCGAGCAATTGTTGTCTGCTTGGACAATTTGCCCAACAAAAACCAAACAATGACTCCGGCTGCTGTCGGAAACAAAGTTAAGGCAATTACCAACCCATTCAGCAGCAGGCCCGTGCGCCCAAAAGCAATGTCCACTTCTTCTTGAACTCGATCGCGAATTTCGTCTTTGAGTTGCTGCTGGGGCAATTCCTGCTGAATTAAAAGTCCCCCAGCCCTCGCTTGGGATGCAGAAACGGTACTGGCGCAGAGTAAAATAGTCAAAAGGGCGATCGGGCTAAGAGTTGTTCTAAAAATACTTGACAAACGCATTGCCTTAGTGATACGCACCTGATTTGCGATTTTCATATGTCAAGAAATGCTGGTAAAGATGATCTCAGCCTAGCCGATTTGTTCAAAAACTATTAAATACAGGATATCTGTTGTGCAGCCTTCTCCGATTAAGTGTTTGACGCAAGAATTGCTAGACGAAGTTGCAGCTTCGTCTCGCAGCAATCCCCGCGGGCGACAAAACTACAATTTCCACGATTTGTCAGAAAAGGTGCAGCGGTTTGTCAACGTGCTGCAAATGGGTACTTACGTGCGCCCTCACCGGCACCTGCGCGCCCCGGAAGTTAACGGTTTTGAGTTTTTTGTGGTGATTCAAGGAGAAGTGGGTATTCTGATTTTGAACGAAAACGGTCAAATTTTGCGATCGTTCCGAGTTAGCGCGATCGGGCCAACTCGGGCTGTGGAACTTCCAGAGGGCACTATTCACACGTTGGTAGCTTTGGCTGCGGATACTGTGATTTTGGAGTTCAAGGAAGGGCCCTATGAGGTGGCGGCGGATAAAGACTTTTTGCCCGATTTTCCGGCTGAGGGTACTGAGGCGGCGCGAAAATTAGTCGGGATTTGGGAAGCGGAATTTAAAAGTTGACAGTTGACAGTTGACAGTTGACAGTTGACAGTTGACAGTTGACAGTTGACAGTTGTAGGGGCAGTGGATGGTGCGGGCCTGCCCTCTTAGTTGACAGTTGACAGTTGACAGTTGACAGTTGATAGTTGGCGAACAAATGACTAATGATATCACGTCCGGTCGATTACCATAACAAAAACCGTTCGTAGTGTGGACTTTAGTCCGCAACATACTGCGGACTAAAGTCCACACTACGAACCTTACTTATTGCCGACTGCTTATTAATAACTAATGAATCTAATTGTTGTCATCCGATTGTATAAATCTGGGGCGGTGCGAATGATTTTTCTGAGAAGTTCATCTGTTACCCAAAAGATGATGGGAAAGGAAAATTTTTTACTGAACTCGCTGCATACTAGGTTGGTAGAACTTAGCAATCGATCGATCGGCTCTACCGACTCCAAACCGAGGATCATTAAAGCTGGAGGCTTTGCACCGTCTACTTCTGCTGCGATTGTCGCGTAGAGAGATGTCGCCGATTTTGGCACAAACAGTTGCTGCGGTTTCTGGGTGCAAGTTGCTTGGAGGCGATCGACTATTTGCTGCCGCAAAGCCAGGGAGTTGCAGTGGACTAAAACGAAAGAAAAGTAACCTTGAGAAAGACGGATAGCCCGAACTAAAGTTGAGAACGACCGCTCGTTATATTTGGCTGAGTCGTACCTCGCTGGATCGTTTTGATCTGTATTTTCTGAGCTGTTCTCGGCAAACATAAATAGCAGTTCTGTTCTCTAGTTTTAGGGATTTTCTATATTAAATGATGTTTATAAATAAAATATGAAGATCGATCAAAAAAAATTGGAAAATATGCCGGCGATTGTACCACTGTTTGAAATTAACATCAATAGTGCGATCGACAGATTTTTCTGCACCCGAGCTAAACGGATATAATACAATCAAACCCAGCAATGAAATGTAGTTAAGAATACAAAAAGATTATCCGCGCTCCAATGTAGTTAAGAATACAAAAAAATTATCGGCTATTTTCAGCTAGGGGCAAAGTAAACCAAAAAATTGCCCCTGTACCGTGACTGCTAATTACCCCAATTTGCCCGCCGTGAGCGCCAATAATTTGCCTGCACAGGTATAAGCCCAAACCCAAACCGACGGAGTGTCTGGATTGATTGCCCCTAACGTAAAGGTCAAAAAGATGTTCGCACTGTTCCGGCAATATTCCCACTCCGTCATCTTCAACGCTACAGTAAATCATACTATTTGGGTAATTGGCAATTGGAAATTGGGAATTGGGAGTTGGTAATTTTTCTCTTGTTTGTTTAGTTGAAATTAAATTTATTGTATTTTCTGGTGAACTAATTAGTTGAGCTGAAATTTTTAATTTTAGTCCGGGTCGATTGTGTTTCAAAGCATTGGAAATTAAATTAGAAAAAACGCGCCACAACTGAGTATAGTCAGCATTCACTGCTGGCAAATCATCTGGCACTAAATTTGTAAAAGTAGCTTGAGCATCATTGATTAAAGGCTCCAAATCTGCCGCCGCAGCTTTGACTAGCGCTCTCAAATCTACCGCATTGCAGTGCAGAACTAAACCGCGCAATTCCCCAGCATGAACTTCCAAAAGCGAATTTATTAACCGCAACTGCTGCTCGCTACCTTGAATCATCCGCTCCAAAACAGAACGGGGAATTGCGATCGAATTCCCCGTTTTTGTCTGCCAATTTTTCAGCACCATTAACATTCCCGCTACCGGATTTCGCAAGTCGTGTGAAAGAGCATGAATAAACAGCCGCTGCGATTCTTGGGCCTGTTTGCGCTGCGTGATATCCTCAATTAAACCCTCATAATAAAGCACGGAGCCGCTGCTATCCCGTACCACCCGCGCTTTTTCGGAGATCCAGACAATACTGCCGTCTGAGCGATAAATTTGCGACTCAAAATCCGATACTGTGTTGCTTTCCTCGATCGATCGCAAAAACTGATTTCTGCGTGCCGGATCGACATACAACTGTCGCTCAATATCAGTAAACTTTGCCGTCACTTCTTCCGGGGAATCGCAGCCGTAAATCCGCGCCAAAGCTGGATTAGCCGTAATGTAGCGCCCCTCGGGAGTGCTTTGAAAAATTCCCTCGCCCGCATTCTCAAAAATGCTGCGGTACTTCGCCTCAGCCACTTCCAACTGCTGGTAAGCTGATTGCAACTCGCGCCTGGTACTAAACTCTTTCCGTTGCAGGCATTCGTACCAATAAACCGACAAATCGCAGATCAAACAAAACCAAAACAAATATAAGTAAAACCCGCTCAGCCGAAAAGCAGTATATTTCGCAAAACTTAGATTTAAAATTAAATTTATGCCAACGTGGCAGAACAAAACGCCGAGCTGAGAAATGAGGTGAAGGCGCCAGCGGACGGGCATCAGTGTCGCTTGGGTGAGAAACGCTAAACTCCAAGTTAAAAGTGGTAAGTCTCCGATTTTTGCTGCGGCCAATCCAAGCTGTACAACGACTGTTAACGACCAGGAAAAACCTAAAAATAGTAAACCGGGATAGCGTTGTCCGATCGAGGTTTTTTGCAACACCAAACAAGTCAGCAAGCCAAATTGTACAGCAGCGCTAGTGTACAAATAAACAATTTTAAATTCCCGGGGAGCGAAGATTGCTTCGCCCAGAAGATAGACAATTATTGTGAAGGCAAAAAAGATGGCAATTCGGACAGCAGGGCTCAGCCGATCTCGCAGGAAGCGATCGCGCCACACCTCGTAAACCGTTAACGCCTGAACTGATTTTTCATGGCCAGGATAGAACATATAGCCTTTCTCACTAACATGAGGTACGAATAGGGCATGGGGCATAGGGCATAGGGCATGGGGCATAGGGCATAGGGCATAGGGCATAGGGCATAGGTATTGCCCGCATACCTCACTTTTTTTGAGAATCGCTGTAGGATTTTGGATTTTGGATTTTGGATTGAAGCATTGAAGATTTGAAGATTTAAGACTGAATAATTGAAGATTGAATAATTGGGTTAATAGCGATTGTCTGAGTTGAATTTGCCCTCAAACGGATACAAGCGCCCGACTGTTGTCGTGTCAAAATTTTAGACTCAGAGTTAAACCTCCCATACCAATTTAAGGGCTCGCACTTGGGCTAAGGTACGTAGTTGCGCTTCAGCGCTCTTTCCCAATATTTGTAAAGAGCGCCCAAGCGCAACTACGTACCTAATTTGTCTGACGACAATAAAACCGCCCTGCTTATCAAGGGGGGGTGCCAGGGCGATCGAGATATGTGCAGCCTCATCAAAAATTGGTACCACATTCATCTGTGAAGTAAATCTCAAATCTCAAATCTCAAATCTAAAATCGACTGACAGTCGGTAGCGTAAACCAGAAAGTCGAGCCACCTCCGGGGGTGCTTTCGACGCCGATGAAGCCGCCGTGAGCTTTGATAATTTGCTTGGAGAGGTAAAGCCCCAAACCCAGCCCTGTTAATTGTCGGCTATTGGGGTCTTGAACGTAAAGTTCAAACAGAGATTCCCGCTGTCTAGCGCTGATTCCCACTCCATTGTCTGTTACAGTGCAGCGAACCATTTTTACGGTAACATCCGGCAATTTGCTGCTGTTATTGCCAAGTTGACCCTGATAGCGGGGCAGTTGGCAACTGCCATCGAGGTGAAATTTGGCCCGGGTTTCTTGATTTTTTGGGGTGTCGAACATCCCCGTGCGATCGCCCGCAGCAGATGACAGGTTAGGGATACAGCGGGCGACGAAATTATTTCGGGACGTGAAAACCTGTGTATTTTCTGCAAAAATTAGTGCTTTTTCTACTTCAATTACCTCGGCTTTAAAAGTTATATTGACTCCCGGATGATTGTGCTTGATAGCATTGGTTAGGAGATTTTCTAGAACTCGCTGCAAGTGTTTGCTGTCGGCATTGACTTGTGGCAAATCTGCGGGTATTTCCAAAGTAAAAGTTGCTTGATTTTTTGCCAGCATTGGTTCTAAATCAGCAACAATTGCGGAAGTTAAAGACTGCAAATGCAGCGGTACTGTATTTAGGACAATACCTTGAACTTCGCTAGCGTGAGCGTCGAGTAAGGCATTAACCATTCTCAACTGGTGTTCGCTAGCTTCAACGATCCGCTTCAAGATCGATCGCGAAACCGCAATATGCTCTAGAGAGTCAGAGGCCGATTTGTTGAGCAAATTTTTCAGCAGGATTAACATTCCCATAACTGGAGTGCGGAGATTGTGAGAAACTGCGTGCAAAAATAAATCTTTCAGGCGATTGCTTTCTTGCAGTTCGTGCATTTTTTGCTGCAATTGGCGGGTGCGTTCCTCCACTTGAGATTCCAAGTTGGCATTGAGATCTTTTACTTGCTGCAAAAGTTTGGCTTGCTGGAGGGCGATCGCGACTTGGGTAGCCAGTTTTTCTAACAAATCAATTTCAAATTCTTGCCACTGGCGGGGCCCAGAACACTGGTTGACGGCCAAAATCCCGAACAATTGTTCCCCCAGAAAGATCGGCACACTTAAGGTCGCCCGAATTTGATAGTCGCTGTACAATTTGGCAATGATGTTGCTGACTTGCACCGTAGCAGTATCGGAGACAACTCGAATGAGGTTGTTAGCATAAAAAGCTTTCTGCTTTTCGATAAAACTTTCGTCAGCGAGCACCCATCCGAGAAGAGAAGGACATTCCACAGCGACAGACTCAGCAACAACTTTACCGCGCACCGGGCTGGCCAAATTTGCCCCGCCTCCGTCCATAATACCGATGAACACCCGGTCTGCCTTGAAAAATTGCCGGACTTCGGCAACAGTAGTGTTGAGAATTGCTTCGAGATCGAGGGAGTGGCGAATTCTCAGGGCCATTTCTGAGAGCAACCGATCGCGCTCCGAGGATGTTCGCAAAGCAGCTTCTGTGCGGTGGCGATCCGTAACGTCTTGGACTGTGGCGGCGATGACATTAGAATTAATTGCCGACTGTTCGCAGACAGTGCGCTCAGAGCCGTCGGCTAGTAAAATTCGGTAGTTAATGCAATAGGATTTGCGCTCAAATATCGCTTGACATTGCGATCGCGCCACCAATTCTCTATCATCTGGATGTACCGCCTGCAAAAAAACTTCTGGTGTTGGTTTCACAGTTCCCGGAGCCAAACCCAAGAGGCGATAAAGTTCATCCGACCACCGCAATTCGATATTGGATATATGATGTGCTGCTAATTCTGCACAGTTGGTAGTTGTGGTGACGGCGGCGCAATTTAAATTTAAATCCCAATTACCCAATTGAGCGATGCGCTGAGCGTTAGCTAAACTAGCGTGAGCGTCGCGCAACATGGCCGCGGTTCGGTGTACCTCAACCAGAGCTTGCTGGCGTTCAGCGACAGCAGCAGCCAACATCAGGGCGACAATGGCGATCGTAGCAGTAAAAGCTTGTAAAAATAAAACCGCCTGTTGCAAATTTTCGCTTTTAACCAGAAACGGGCCGGCTCCCTGCACAGCTCCCAAAATTGCGATGCAAGAGACGATCGAATAAGCAAAAATTGCTCCCTGCTGTTGAAACCGCAGGGCAGCCCAAACTATGAGAGGAAAAGGCAAATATTCGAGCGGATAAAGAGCACTCGCCCCCTTTGTTTTACAACAAAAAACCAACCAACTCACGCTCAAAAGCAGAGTAAATAGAATGAGTGCTTCTAAATAATCAGCAATTAAAAATATAATTTTATGGCGAGTTTGGGGTTTATTTGATACGGTTAAATAATGAGCAGTTAACGATTGATAATTAGCAATTGATGATTCATAATTGGCAACTGGCAATTGGCACTTTAGCCAGTTAAACAATGATAAAAAGTCAGTAATAATCGGAGGATTTATGGGAGATTTAAAACTTTTAATAGCGTGGTGTAAAGTCAGCAACACTGGCGTGACAATTAAAATTCCCATGCCGTCTCCGAGCCACGTAGTCCACCAGTTGCGAGAGAAATTGCTCCACTGAGCCCAACCAAAAAAGCACGTACCCAAGTTGCCGAGTGCAGAACCGAGCAAAGTAGACCCGATGACAGCGCCCGCCACCAAACCCAGAACATCTCGCAGTCGATCGAGCTTAGTACAAAATCCGATCCGCGCGAGCACAGCCTCCCCAGCCAGTGCTTGCAGGGTGACGCTAAAAGCGGATGTCACAATCACGGGGGAGGGTATACCCGCGGCGAAGGTAGAGTTTAACAGTACCGAACCGAGGGCAATTCCCGGCCACATCTGTCGCCCTTGTAGCAGCACTGCCGCCAGAGCAATACCTGCGGGTGGCCACACGGGGGAGGCTTCGGCTTTCACCAGTCCCAGTACGGACGCTGCGAGTTTTCCGGTGACAAAGTAGGCCAGGGCCAGGATGCTGGCGTGCAGAAGGGGTCGAGTCCGGCGGTTGAGCAGTTTCATTTTTGTGCGATCGAATCCTCCATTGCTATTTTTTAATTTAGGCGAATTTGGGCGATCGAGCTTCCTCCAGAGGAATCACCTGACTGGGGGAAGGGTTCAACAGTTGACAGTTGACAGTTGACAGTTGACAGTTGGGGGAGAGGTTCAACAGTTGACAGTTGACAGTTGACAGTTGACAGTTGGGGGAGATTGGGAGATTGGGGGAGATTGGGGGAGATTGGGGGAGATTGGGGGAGATTGGGGAGATTAGGAAATATTCCTTCTTCTTTCTTTCTTTCTTTCTTTCCTTCTTCCTTCTTCCTTCTTCCTTCTTCCTTCTTCCTTCTTCCTTCTTCCTTCTTCCTTCAATTAAAATCCAAAACCCCGCTTACCATCGGGCTTAGTAGTCAACCAATTTGTCTTTGCACTTGCGAGTTGTTCCTCAGTAACTGTAGCGTCAGTTAGATTCGCGCCGCACAAATTCGCACCCCGCAAATTCGCCTTACTCAAATAAGCGCCCGTCAAATCAGCACCTCGAAAATCCGCACCTTCAAAATTAGCAGTGCTGCAATAAGCTTCAGTCAAATTTGCCGATCGCAAATTTGCCTTAATTAACCTCGCGTGGCCCAAATTCGCCCCCGACAAATCCGCTGCTTGCAAATTTGCCTTCACCAACCTAGCCTGATAAAAATTTCCCCCCGCCAACTGCGCTTTTGGCAATTGCAAACCCGACAGTTCGCAGTCAGCAAAATCACGTTTACCTTTAAAATATGCCGCTCGCAAGCTGCTACTTTCCCACTTCACAACCGCTTTCGTTACCTTTTGTCCTGCTAAATTGCCATTGGACAAGGCCGCAGTTCCGAAAGTTCTGCCAGACTCAGCCAAAGTCCGGGAAACTCTCGGCTGCATCCCTGTATTTCCCGATTGACTGAAGGAAGTTCTAGTGCGGATGCTTTGCTTCGATCGCAAATCTCGATCGTTTTTCATCTGGGGCGAAGGCAACGAAGTAGCATCACTATTAAATATCGTTGGTTCTTCAACCGTGCGGCCACCTGCGTTGAATTGAGTTGTCAAGCCGTTGCAAAGATCTGCGTCTTCAAATTCGCCATTCAGAGCTTTGACGACATCTCCTGTCGATTGAAAGCGATGGCCGACCATGGGCTTGAGCATTTTCTCAAGAATCCGCGCAAAATTTGGGCTCACCTGAACGTGGGGCTGCCAAACAATTTCGCCAGTTACCGCATCAAAATCTAAATCTTTGGGAGACTTTGCTGTCAGCAAATACAAACAAGTCATGCCCAAGGCGTAGATGTCGCTGGCAAATATCGGCCGCAGCGCCATTTGTTCGGGGGGAGCAAAACTAAACGTACCAACTGAAAATTTCGTGTTGGCGCTTTGGTCGGCGGGGTCTAATAATATTGTTTGGCTAACTTGGTCTTTAACCGCTCCGAAATCAATCAGAACCAAGTGATTGTCTTGAGCGCGGCGAATAATATTTGCGGGTTTAATGTCTCTGTGAATTACTCCTTGGCTGTGGACGTATTGCACTACCGAGAGAATTTCTAATAGAAAATTTTTAACATCTGATTCATTGAAACGCCCTGATTGTTTGACTTCTTGTTTCAAAGTCGATCCTTTAACATACTCTTGAACTAAGTAAAATTGCTGTTCGGTTTCAAAATAATCTAACAGCCTCGGCACTTGCGGGTGGTCGCCGAGTTGACCGAGAGTTTTCGCTTCTCGCTTGAATAATTCCCGCGCCATTTCTAAAACTCGCGGCGACGAACTACTGGGTCGGAGTTGCTTGACCACGCAACTCGGTTGACCAGGCAAAGAGATGTCTTTTGCCAGAAATGTAGCTCCAAAACCTCCTTGTCCTAAAGGTTCAATGACTTGGTAGCGAGCGCGCAGCAATAACCGCGCACCACAGGTCTGACACTGGAGAATAGAGTCAGGAGGGTTTTGAGGATGTGGACAGCCCGGATTTACGCAGTAGCTCATGTTGATTGAGTTTGCCTATATTTTTCTGATTTTGCTCTGGCGATCGCTCGACTGCACAAATTCCCTTAAACCGCATCTGCTAGAAATACAGCTCTATCAGTTGCCGGCGGGTCGTGCATCCGGTTGCGAATTGGAATTGCACCTAAGTCTTTTAGGCCGATATCTTTTCCCTATTTTAATTATCTCGTTGCTGTGAGTTTTTGCGGTAGATTATCCTTGAAGATAGTTTAAAGACTTGCTAAAGTTGTCCTTTTTTGTGTAAAGTCTTTCTAAACTTAAGTGCTTTTTGCGCTGTTAGATGTTTCTAGCATACCTCATTCTCTGATTGAGAATGTTACTCATCCGACCGCAGTCACGGACATGAGTGCGCGATCGCTCGTTTTTGCTGATATCTACCACAATCGTCTTGACAAATTTTAATTTGTATGGTATGAACAGTTTTCTCGAATAAATTCTCGGACTGCACAGTCGAAGCCCGCCGGCGTAGACTAATCAAAGGCAGAGAGCGAGAGAGGGAGAGGTTTTGATGAGTTTTCCTACGGCATTGAAATATACAATTTAAATGCAGTACAGCTTATCGAGCACTGACAACTAACTACCGAGCACGGACAACTAACTACTGACAAAATTATGCGTATTTCTCTAAACTGGCTGCGGGAATTGGTCGATGTGACGAGTTCCCCGGAAGAATTAGCCGAAACCCTGACAATGGCAGGATTTGAAGTCGAAGAAATCGAAGACAGGCGTGCATGGGCTGACGGCGTAGTATTGGGCAAAATAGTCGCCTGCGAACAACATCCCAACGCTGACAAATTGAGAGTTTGTCAAGTTGATGTCGGCAAACCTGAAGCCTTAAATATTGTGTGCGGCGCACCCAATGCGAGGGCAGATATTTATGTACCTGTAGCCGTTGTCGGTACTTTTTTATCCACGATAGATCTGAAAATTAAACCTGCTAAATTGCGCGGCGTTCCTTCGGAAGGAATGATTTGCTCTCTCGCCGAATTGGGATTGTCGAAGGAATCAGCAGGAATTCATATTTTTGAACTTGAAAATCCCGAATTGGGTCGCGATATTCGCCCGCTTTTAGGTTTAGATGATGTGATTCTAGACTTGACAGCAACTGCGAACCGTGCAGATGCTTTAAGCATGGTGGGTGTAGCCCGGGAAGTGGCGGCATTAACTGGCGCAAGTTTGAGAATTCCGACAACTAATGATGTGGCGATTCATGGCGAAGAAAGTCCCAATTTAGCAGTAGAAATATCGGAACCGCAAGGATGCCCGATTTACATTGGCACGGAAATCTCAGGAGTGAAAATTGCACCGTCTCCGGCTTGGTTGCAGCAGCGATTGCAGGCGGCGGGAGTGCGACCGATTAGTAATGTGGTTGATGTAACCAATTACATTTTACTGGAGTGGGGACAACCGCTGCACGCTTTCGATCGCGATCGCCTACAATCTTTCACCGGCAATCAAGATATCAACATCGGTGTCCGCTTTGCCAAACCAGGCGAATCCTTCAAAACCTTGGACGGACAAAACCGCAATTTGCAAGCACAAAATCTATTGATTACTGCTAGCGACAAACCCGTAGCCTTAGCTGGGGTAATGGGTGGCGAAGATACGGAAGTTCACGAAGGCACGGAAAATTTAGTCTTAGAAGCAGCGATTTTTGACCAAGCAACAATTCGCCGTTCTGCCCGCGCTCAAGGCCTGCGGAGCGAGGCATCTATCCGCTACGAACGGGGTGTGAATCAGGCAGCTTTAACGACGGCGTGCGATCGCGCTATTGCCCTAATTTTGGAGTTGGCTGGCGGGAATGCGACGGTGCAGAAAACGGCGAGTTCGGGGGGAGATTTGAGTTTTTCGCGATCGCTCGAATTGCGTCTCGATCGCATAAACTTGGTGTTAGGACAGTTAAAAAGAGGAGCAACCGGCGGTTCTCCCTATCTGGAACCCGAGGAAGTAAAAAATATCCTCACAGCCCTGGGCTGCGAAGTTGTTCCGGCTGGAAAAGAACGAGTATTTGCGATAACTGTTCCGCCTTACCGCTACCGGGATTTAGAAAGGGAAATCGATTTAATCGAAGAAGTCGCGAGACTCCACGGTTACGACAATTTCTGCGATACTTTGCCTAGCGAAACAGAACCGGGCTATCTATCTCCAGAATACGCGCAATTGCGGAATGTGCGATCGGCTTTTCGGGCGGCCGGTTTGACAGAGTTGATGCACTATTCCTTAGTAAAAACCGAGGGAGACAATCAAGTAGTGCTAGCAAATCCGCTGTTTGTCGAGTATTCGGCATTGCGAACAGAAATGCTGTCAGGTTTGATCGATGCTTTCCAGTACAATTTGGAGCAAGGAAACGGCGCGCTCAATGGTTTTGAGGTCGGACGCATTTTTTGGAAAGAAGGGGATGCCAAGAAAGAATCAGATGCCGTAGCAGGGATTATTGGCGGCGACCCGACAGTGTGGAAATGGCAGCAATCCGGGCGCGATCGACCTTTGACTTGGTTTGAAGCGAAAGGTGTCCTAGAAAGTGTATTTCAGCAGTTGAGTTTGGCTGTAGAATATGCAAGCGATTCATCTAATCCGCGCCTGCATCCGGGCCGCACCGCCGCGCTATCGATCCCCCCCTACCCCCCCTTAGAAAAGGGGGAAAAAAAGCGGTTGGGAGTTTTCGGACAGTTACACCCGCAATTGCAGCAAGAAAAGGATTTGCCGGAACAGGTTTACGTGTTTCAATTAGATTTAGCAGTGTTGTTGGATGAATTAGGTCGATCGAACAACTCGACTCGCAAATTCGCAGGTTATTCGAGTTTCCCGGCTTCTGACAGAGACATCGCATTTTTCGCACCCGTGGAAGTTCCAGTAGTTGAGATGCAGGGCGCGATGAAGCAGGCGGCGGGTAGCTTGCTCGATTCCGTGGAACTCTTCGACGAGTATCGCGGGGAAAACGTACCGGCGGGACAACGTAGTTTAGCATTTCGGTTGATTTATCGATCGGGCGATCGAACATTAAGCGAAACCGATGTCGAACCAGCACAACAAAAAGTGCGCGATGTTTTAGTCGAGAAATTCGGCGTTAGTTTGAGAAGCTAATTGTAGGGTGCGTAGCCATGAGATTTTCGATATTTAGTGAGGGATTTTTGATGGCGACGCACCCTACGGCTATACCTGGGAACTTTCTTCAACCCACGAAGGTGGGTTTTGTTTGTGTAGACGCGGTTTCCAACCGCCGGGAAACTCAATTCGTCACTAAAGGCCGCAACATATCCCGAACCATAAATGAAACATCAGGAAATTGCAAAGGAGAAATACTCGCATCATCCCCAAGAACTGCTATACTTTGGTAACCATCTTGACTCGGTTCTCGAAATACATGAAGTTGGCGATCGCAAACATCTAATACCCAATAATCTGCAATTCCTGACAGAGCGTAAATTGTCGCTTTTATCCCCAAATCAGTTCTTAGCGTAGTATCCGCAACCTCAATAATCAGATAAACTTCAGACGGAGTTGGATGACACTCTTCATAATAAAGTGGATCTGGTACAACCAGAGCAAGATCTGGTTCCGGTTCCGAGTTATCATTTAACCGAACAGGATTATTGAGGCAGATTAATACCAAAGAACCCAAAAATTTTTTTTATTAGTTCTACTGTTCGTTTCAATACTGCACAATGTGGTGGACTTTTGACAGCCTTATTAACTATCTGTCCTCCTAACAATTCTACTCGTTCATCTTCATCAAGAATCCCAATTTCCGCCATTAGGTGATATTCTTGAACCGTCAACAGGCGAACGTCTAATAAAGTCATAGCTTGCTCCTCTATGAATTTAGTAATATCCTAGTATTATAACCTACAGACAAGCCAACAAACCCCTCTCTTTCCCCTCTTCCTCTGCGCCCTCTGCGGTCTCTGCGGTTAAAAAATCTTATCCTAAAAAAAATCATCAAATCCTGCTACACTTATTGTACAATAAATTTTAAACAAATTCATCCAAGGCTCAAAACCGTGACCAAATATGTAATGTGGGGAAGCTACTGCGAAAACGTCCTCGAAAAACGTGCTCCATTTCGAGATGCTCATTTAGCCGGATTAGCTAAGCAGAAGGAATCGGGAGTATTAAGTGCGATCGGGCCAACCAAAGACTTAACCAAAGTTTTTGCAATATACGAAGCAGAAAGTGAGGCGGCTGTGCGAGAATTAGTTGAAACCGATCCTTATTGGGTAAATGGGGTTTGGACAGAATACGATATTAAAGAGTGGATTCAAGCTTTTTAAAGGAGTTAACAGGGTGAACATCTTAAGACTAGGCGACGACGATTTAGTTCCACTAGACTACGGCGATTTGCTGGACAAAATTTTAGAAGTTTTGCAGACTCAAAACCCGTTTAGCGTATCAGAAGACCGCCGCCGCTTGCTAATTGATATTGATGCTATTGCTGCGGATGTTTCCCGCAAGCAAGTGCGGCAACCCTTGGGTTCTTTAGAACGTCAAGCAGATTCTGCCACTGTTAACTTACCGCCGGAAATTGAAGAGAATTTTGGCAGTCAAGTCAGACATATTAGAGAGTGTTTGCGGCAACATTTAGAATTAAAACTGCCTTCAAACACTTCTATCGAAAGCTTTGTCGCTAATTTGATTAGCCCCTTAGACTCACCATCTTTTCGGGGAAACGGCCAAGAATTAGGCTTTAAATACGATTTTGGCACCCGCCACCCTTCTTTAGAAAAAGAAAGGCTAACTTTAGAAAGCCGAGGTGCTGGAAGCAATGCAGCTTTAAAATTGCATAAATTGACCGTTACCGTCCGCAATACTGATATTTTTGCACAAGAACTCAAGCAGGGTTTGCAAAATTATATCAATGAAAATGCCGAGAGTAACGACGACCAGCAAGAACTAAACCATCGTCTTGATGAGATGGTTAAAAATCCTGACTCTGATTTCCACAAATTAATCCGACTGGTAGACAAAGAAACGATCGGAAAAATCCAAAAAGAAGCCAAGATTACTTACTTGGAATACCTGCTAGAACACATCCGCGCTAGCAGTACAGATACTGTAGGCATCATCTATTTAGAAGACTTGATTCGCCGCCTCAGATTGATAGAAGAATACATCAACGACCCAAATAAATCCGATGGCAACTACGAAGTTAATTATGGTGGTGTCCGAGTTAATTACCGCGAGATATTTGCCCGATCCGAATTTTTAGATGCACTGCCAATTATTCCGATTGTAGCAGGTTACTTGGGAGAAAGTACAGATAATTCTCGTAACGAACGCAAGTTTATCTTTGGGCTCAAAATCAAATTTGATAACTCAGTGCAAGCGCGGGGTGGAAAGGACGTATTTGAATATAATCTAAATCTCCTAAATCCAGATAGTGAAGAACATCAAGCAGAATTTGCTGAGGATTATAATCCCGAAACCTTCGTCCGCAAACTGTTAAAAATAGCATTGCTCTACTATTTTGTGCTTGCTTCCCGCAATGACCCACTAGCTCAAAATTACAACCCGGAATCTGAACTAAATCATCAGCCAAGAGCCATATTTGAACAAAGAGTATTGCCAGTTTTGGAAGGTTCTAATGATGAGGCAAAAAAAGAGCTTTTTCGCAACTTTATTAAAGGGCTTAATCAGTTTAATATAAAACACAAAATTACGCATTTGAGAAAAATGCTGAGAGGCTTTCTGGAGCGACAGACAATTTTGCCAAGCCGCACAGAAACGCGACACGTAAACCTCAAAATAGGTCTGGTAGAAGATATTGACAATATTTTGAAGTATGGTAAATTTTTCAACGAGATTATGGAGCGAAATTATAAGCAAACGCTCCATTATATTACCGTCAAAGAACCTAGTGTCGATGAAAAATCTATTTGTCAGCTACCAGTCAATATCAGCATCGAAGATGTCCGGTATTTCCCGACTGATGAACGCCAAAATTTCAGCATGGAATATAATATCAAAGACGTTGATATTTTGCCTGTACTTTCTGCGCCTAAAGCCCCTCGTTCTAGAGCCATCTACGAGAAACATTTTCAGACAAAATTAGTTGTATTTCCCTATGACGACAGACGACTAGATGGCGGTGATAAAGGTTTACAACCTGCGGCAATTTTTGTCTATAAGTTTACCATGGTACTGCTCTCCTATATCTGTCTGAGGATATTGCTCGAAAATACTGCGGACAACTTATTTATTCCGATGGTGAGACTTCACGAAGGTGACAAAAAAAATCCTTCGCCGTCAGAAGTGTTTATGGCAAATCTTTCTAAAACATTGTCTCATATTTTGAGTGAAAAACAACGCTCAACTTCTCAAGGATTTCGGATTAAAAAAACGCCTAATGGTTACACAATTCGTAACGGCTTGAGTTCCCTGTATTCAATCCTTCCTAAAAAGTTTCGCTTCCACGACAATGTACAGCTAGCTCCCGAGTTAGACAAGCTAGCAATTATTGTGGTTTCCAGCCGAGATAGTGATGCGAAAAGAAGCAATCAAAACCGCTTTCAAAGACAAGCCAGCTTAATCGGAGAAGTTGTCGGAATCAATCGCCTAGACGACAGCACAATGCAAGTCGAAATGCTGAAAACACTTTCCGAAAATTACAGTGTCAGCCGTCTTTATTCTGAGCCGTTAATCCTTGAAGATGCAATGAGTCAGCTTTATCAGCAAGGATATCGGAATTTTGCATATATTTCGCAAGCACCTTACATGAGTACGCTGCATATTACTCAGACAGAGGAAGATGAGGAATTGTCCTTCATGTCCAAAAAACTGCTCCGAACTTTGAAGGGAGAGAGGCGAGATATCAAGATTTATCCGATATTTTTTGACAAATACTATGTGCGTAGCTTCCTAGGCGATAAAGGAAAATCCTTTTATATTCACGATGCGATGGAGCTGGAAAACTTGTTTTCAGATACCAGCCAGCAAGCTGTGATGTTTTTCAACTTGTTTAACGGGATAAAAGTTAAGGAGGAAAAGAATTTTTACAACGGCGTGATTTCCTACTCGACGCTATTGCATATATACGAAGGCATTCTGGATGACCAAGACATTCACCAAGGCTTAATTTATGACGGTGCAATTAAAGATACCATACTGCACTATTTAACTATATTCCATTTTTCTCGGTATGAAGCCCGTCACAATATTAGTTTAAAACTTGACCCTTACGAGCGGATTATCGGTGATGAGTCGGTTGGTGCTTTGTCGGTATTTAGTCATGCTGGCGGTAGCGCGGATTTTAATTCTCTGGCTTTTTTGAATAAGGTAAGAGAAGTATTGACTGTCGGTGAAGGAGGTACCAATCATGATTGGTGAAGATTTTGGACGGTTGTTTGAGGTGGGATTCAATATCGGGATTCTGGCATATATTCAGCGGCAAAATATAGCTCACAATTTCGGGGATTGTTACCGTTGGGATTTGCAGAACCTCCAATTGCCAAAAATGACAGCCGAAATAATCAGGGAAGCTAATCTGCTCGGTAGTTTGGATGCTAAAATTGTTGAGAAATGGAGTCTGTTTTTTGTCCAAAAAGGCTTTTTTAGCGGGTTGAATTTCTTCCGGGAGTACGTCAAATCTACAGGCGAAAATTTGCATCTGCTAAAAATTCTGTATTGTCAGTGCAGTTTTAGTTATGCTAACAGTATCAGAACCTACGATAAGACTGATGACACCGCGTTTAAGGAGCTATTATCTCAGTTTAAAATTGCGAAACCAAATTTATCAGACGATGAGATTAACTCCTACATCCGCCGCTACAAGAAAAAAGGCGAGTTTTTGCAAGCTGATACCCTGATTTTGTTGCAAAATGGTCAGGATTTTAGAATTCTCTGCGTTGATTTGTCTGTGTTTACTCCTCCGTTAGCTTCGGAGGCGGTAAATTTGGATGAAATAGAGGTGATGCGGAAGTCTTTGCTCAGAGAAATTAGCTATTTGCGATCGAAAAGTGTTTTTTCTAATCTGCGAATCGATACGAGCACATTAGGTGTTGATTTTTCGGAGGATTTAAAACGCTATTTTACGGCTTTTAAGTATAAGGATAAGGAAAGCGCTAAGTTGATTCAGGCTGGTAGCTATGCTCACAGCTTCTACGGTTTTCTGCAAACAACTGCTATGATTCCTGATGGTGCTGAGGTTTTGTTGAATGTTGTCGGTTATAGCGATCGCACAATTAGCGCAATTTCCCTCCGCAATGATAAAATTGACATCTTGGCGAATTGTGCCAAAATCTACCAGCAGGAAGCGAAAGATAAAGAAATTAACGCTGCTCGCGGTGAAGTTTTAGATGCGATCCAACTCAACGCGACTCGCAGTTTTCAAAATGGCAAAAAGTTTGTCAGCGATTTGTTGACGATTGGTAAAACTGCTACAACTGTCTGTCATACAGAGCGGATCGATAACTTTGTCAATTCCGTTGATATTATATCAGATAAATTGGCAGATGATTTGCAAATCGATCGCGGATTACACCTCAGAAATGCTCACGCTCAATTAATTGTCAAAGCACTAGAATCTGACGAAACTTACCTATTTTTGACTGGGAATCCGGGAATTGGGAAAACAACTGCGATCGCAAATTTCCTCAAAACCCATATAAACGACGGTTTCTTGTTCTTTTACGTCAGTCCCCGCAAGCAAGTCAACTTAGATATCATCGAAAAATTCATAGATAAAAAAACTGGTTTGTTGTGCGACGATAGATTGTTTTGTATCAACAGCAACGCCGATATCATCAACAGCAATTCTGGACACTGTACCGTCAACTACGCAGCCAATAACTATCACGAAAATTTTTACCAAAAAACTGTCCACTTCATCAACGACAGCGCAGAATTTCAGCGGAAGAAATACCACAATCCCCAACTCGAAAGGAAAGGAGAAACCGTAATTAAACCTAAGGTTGGTAAAACGAATGGAGTGCTAAATAGCGTTTGTGAGGGAATATATTCGCTCATCAATCAGAAGACATCGAACAATATCGTGGCTACCGTTTCCATTCAGTCTTTGAAGGTGACAGAAACAGGAAAAAATACCCTTCAGCATTTAGATAAAATATTTCAAGATGCTTACAACAAG
This sequence comes from Microcoleus sp. CAWBG27, assembly GCF_020883145.1. Taxonomy (NCBI): domain Bacteria; kingdom Bacillati; phylum Cyanobacteriota; class Cyanophyceae; order Oscillatoriales; family Microcoleaceae; genus Microcoleus; species Microcoleus sp. CAWBG27. Next base: position 9,054 of record NZ_JAHREU010000044.1, on the reverse strand, counting down.
GGGGAAAAAGCAGTCATTCCTCCTAAAATGCAAGAAATATCCAGCCGCATCAAACACATTTTTATTATGATCGATGAAATTACCGGAGACGACGGCGGCGTTGAGTTTCTGAATGGAATTCGTAGGCTGCTTAACAAATATAAGTTGCACAACTCAAAACATGGTTTTAACACTAAAATTATTGTAGCAGATGCTTCGATTGTTGACTCGGATGTGATTAAACAACACCTCAATGACACGTCACCGGAACCGGATAAAATTTATTTCAAAAAGCTACCAAAATATTCTGATACAATCCCGCCACTACAGGTTACTCCTTTTGAATTCCAACGGTTAGCTGCTAAAGTCATTAATACTAACTCCTATCCCGCCAGCAGTTTAGAGATAACTTACAAGGTGTTTGTAGAGGCTGTCAAATTCACTGAAGATATTTCTTTAAAACTAAATTATGATTTACAAAAACGGGTACAATCTCAAATAATTGAGGATATCAATCAGCGGTTAGAAATACCGGGAGTTGAACAAATTATCGTCTACATTCAGGATAAGCAAAGATTGGCGCAGTTGATTGATAAAATCCAAAATGAGCGAGAATTTAATCGCTATACCGATTATCTGGAAGTCCACGCGAATATCTCGGAAGAGGAAAAAGAGCAAATACAAAAGTGCAAAAATAAAGTTAAAGTAATCTTCATGACTGCATCGGGAAGTCGCGGCTTGTCTTTCCCGAAAACTAAGCATATTTTAGTAGATATTCCCCGCTTTCAGATTGAGAAAAATCTGATGGAGGCGATCCAAGTTATTTATCGGGGGCGTGGGGAAGATGATGATGGTAATACGCTGGATGGTGAAGCTAAGGAGTTGGTTTTTTACTTATCTGATACAGCAGTTTACTATGCTGATGATGCGGAACTTTCGCTACAGGAAAGCAAGTTGAGTTTGTTGAATTTGCTGCTAATTCTGAAGACGGCGGTGATGACGCGGATTTTGGGATATGGATATTTGGGTAGGGAAAAATTTTTGATGATTCCGATTGGTGGAAAGTCGATTTCGGCTGTGGGCGATACTTTTAGTAGTAAGATTTCTAGTCTGATTAAAGCATTGAAAAGTGAACATCGCAGCCGCCCAGGAAATGTATTTTTTAAGGAGGTTTATGAGGGGCTGGAGGAGCTTTTGAGCCGTGGGGAGTTTGTTCTTAAAAAATCTGATAAGTCTCGTGAAAAAGGCAATTCTTACCTGGAAATGCGGGAGGAGTTTAATCGTTATTTTTTGCAGATGTGCAATCCTCTTGAGGGTTTGCTGGGTTATGGGAATCTAGAGATTGGTCATGTTTTGGGGAGTTTGTTATTAGTTCCTTTGGCTGATACAAGTTTAGATGAAAACTATCAGATGCGACTGAATGGGGAAATTAGGAAATGTTTGGAGAATCAGTTGCTGAAAAAAATGGAGATGGTTAGGGATAGCAAATCTTCTCCTGAGAATGTAAAATCGGCTATTAGGGGTGGTGCGATCGAGCTTTTGCAGTTTCTGAACGACGATTTGCAGAAAACTCAGTATTTCCAGCAACAGAGTCAGCAGTTCGATCGCTATTATGCTATACCTTTGTTTGCTTTTGTCAGCGGGGACCAGATGCAGGAGTATTTTGCAGGCACGAGGCTGGAGGAACCGGAGGATCGGATGTTTCGGGATATTCTGTCGGCTTATGTGCGATCGACCTATCCTATAGACAGTGTAATGCCGATCGGGCATAAGTATCGCGAATTCCCGTTTATCGTGTTTAGAAGCTACAGTTTAGAGCAAAGTCGAGCTAAGATGTTCACAGATAAGTACCTGTTGAGTTCCAACGAGTTAAACGTGCTCAACTTAATTTTATCAAAAAATGTCAATTAACCCATCTGCCGTTGAAAATCCTCTTCCGCTAACTACTGTACAATAACTAAAAAGCAAAAAACTCAGTTAAATAAATATGACTGTCAAAGTAGGAGACATCGCACCGGATTTTAGCTTATCATCTCAAACTGGCTCATCAGTCAGTCTCAAGGATTTTAAAGGCAAAAAAAATGTCATCGTCTACTTTTACCCCAAAGATGACACGCCCGGATGTACTGCGGAAGCTTGCGCTTTTCGTGATAGTTATGAAGTTTTCAAAGATGCAGGTGCAGAAGTAATTGGGATTAGCGATGATTCGCAGCAGTCTCACCAAAAATTCGCCACCAAATATCAATTACCTTTCACATTGTTGAGCGATACAGGCAATAAAGTTCGGCAATTGTACGGGGTTCCAGCTACCATGTGGATTATGCCCGGTAGAGTGACTTATGTCATTGATAAGCAAGGTGTTGTCAAGCATATTTTTGACTCGATGTTGGATTTTAAGGCGCACGTTTCGGAATCTCTCAAAACTTTGGAAAGTATTAAAAGTTAGATATGATTGGATCGGAATGATTTAACCACAGAGAGCGCAGAGAACACAGAGGAAGAGTGAGACAGAGACAAAGCAAAAACTGAAGTCCTCACTACGAACCTTTGGTTTGTAGTAAGGACTTTAGTCCTCTATTGCTGATAGCAATTATCTAACCTTTTGCAGCAACTGATTTTTCAGGTGCTGCGCTTTCGGCAGTTTTGCCATTTTTGCTATGCCCGTTACCGTTGGCATTTCGTGGTTGGATAACTCCATAGCCGCCGTGAGTCTTGCGTTGGTAGAGTACGTTAATTTCGCCTGTTTCCGCATTACGGAACATATAGAAATCGTGATCGATAATCTCTAATTGTTCCAAGGCTTCTTGCACAGTCATCGGAGGCATGGCAAAATACTTTGTCCTGACTACCTCGGCTGGAAGTTCGGGAGTTCGATCGCCAATCAAATCTGCTACTACAGGATGTTCTTCAACTGCCGTAACTGTTTTGACACTACTCTGGGTCTTGTTGTCGTGGCGTTTTTCCTTAAATTTCCGCAGTTGACGAGCTATCTTGTCTGCTACCAAATCGATGCTAGCATACAGGCTTTCCGTGCTTTCCTCAGCCCGAATCACGCTGCCGTTAGCATAAATAGTCACCTCAGCAGTCTGCTTAGGATTGATCCTGGGGTTACGAGCCACCGATAGATGGATATCCACTTCCGTCGTCAAAGTTTGAAAATGGCTGACTGCCTTTTCAACCTTTTGATTTACGTACTCGCGAATCGCATCGGTGATTTCTATATTTTTACCCTGGATAACAAGCTTCATAGAGCTCCCTCCCTTCTCTAACGTGGGTATAGTTTATACAATAGCACTATGTATTCTAGAAAACACTCATCTTACAAATCTTTTTTTATCTGTTGACAATTCTTGATTTTAACTGCGTAAATATTCCGTAAAAACACTCTTGATTTTTTTCATGCTTTCCCCTCTCAGCCATAAACCTCTGATCCCTGAACCGTGCTTGCTCTTCGATTGGGGACAAGTACCCTACTCCCAAGCTTGGGAAGTCCAGCAAAAACTGGTGCAAGAACGCCGGGACAATCCTGATTTGCCTGATGTGCTGATTTTGCTGGAACATCCGCCTGTTTACACTTTGGGGCTGGGATCGAAGTTGGAATTTCTGAAGTTCGATCCAAGCCAAACTCATGCGGAGTTGCACCGAGTTGAGCGGGGCGGCGAGGTGACTTATCATTGTCCGGGCCAGTTGGTGGGCTATCCGATTTTAAATTTGCGCCGCCACCAGCAGGATTTGCACTGGTATTTGCGACAGTTGGAGGAAGTGCTGTTGAGTGTGTTGGAAGTTTTCGGGCTGAAGGGTTCGCGGGTTCCGGGAATGACTGGGGTTTGGGTGGATGGGTGCAAGGTGGGTGCGATCGGGATTAAAGTCAGTCGCTGGATTACTATGCACGGTTTTGCTTTGAATGTTTGCCCGGATCTGTCAGGTTTTGGGCAAATTGTACCTTGCGGGATTCCCGATCGACCGGTTGGCAGTTTAGAGCAATTTATACCGGGAATTGAACTCGATAGAGTTAGGGCGATCGTTGTTGCTGAGTTTGCTCGCGTTTTTGGGGTGGAAATTGTGCGATCGGATCGGGAAATTGTGCGATCGGATCAAACGGCGGTTGAAACCGCGTCTACAAAAACGAGGACGGCGGTTGAAACCGCGTCTACAAAAACGAGGACGGCGGTTGAAACCGCGTCTACAAAAACGAAGTCTGCCTCCGCAGACTGAAGAAAAGAACGTAAATTTAACCACCCGTTTTTCAACCCGCGGAGGCGGGTTTTGCCTGTGTAGACGCGGCTCTATTCGCCGTCGGCTCTATTCGCCGTCGGCTCTATTCGCCGTCGGCTCTTAAAACGGAATCGGATCGTAATCTGGATTGTCAGCTTCGGTTGAGGAACCAGGCTTGCGATCGGACTCAGAAGACTGATGCGAGTTCCAATCAGAACTAGACGGGCGGTTAGCAGGGGCTGGAGCGTTGTTAGAACTGCGACCTCGGGAACTCATGGGAACCACATTGCTCGGCACATTAGCCGGGGCGCTGTCGCGAATTTGAGCGGGTTCGGGGGCGGTTCTAGCTGCGGGTGCAGCGCTCATCGCATCGGCGCCGAGAGTGTAAATTCTTTGGGCTGTCAGTTCAGCGCGCTTTTCTTTCATACCATCTCTGTCGATCGTATTCATACCCAGCCGCCCTTCAATAATCACGCGATCGCCCTCGCGATATTTTTCGTGAATTTCTTGAGCTAAATTGCCCCATCCTATCACTTTCAAATGTTCTGGCGGATCTTCAGGTCTCGACCCTGGAAACTGCACCAGCATCTCAGCAATTGGAACTTGATTGTCTGGAGTATAACGGAGTTGCGGTGGTTGAATTATTTCCGCCATTAAAATGCAGCTATTCATAACTTAAATGGGAATTGGGCATTGGGAATTGGGCATTGGCCAAACAGGGCATTGGGCATTGGGAATTGGGCATTGGGCATTGGTTATTAGTTGTTAGTTGTTAGTTGTTAGTTGTTAGTTATTAGTTGTTAGTTGTTAGTTTTTGGTTATTGATTATAATAATTAATCACCGATTAGTAATAACCAATTCCATAACCAATAACCAATAACCAGTAACCAATAACAACCAACAAATAACCAATTAACTATTCCCAAATTTATCTTGTCGAACCGCCGCCTCGCTTTGGGTCACAAAATCGTGAACGAGGGCGCGGTACTCTTTCAAAGTTTCGGATACCCAATCTCTGTCCTCGCTGTTGGCGAAGATATGAACGGTGGGTTCGCTAGCATCGGGCAAAACTAATACCCAATTGTCGTCGCTGTAGTTAAAAATCTTCACTCCATCTATTAATTCTAAACGATCGGGCGAATGAGTTTCTACCAAATGCCGCATGAGCGAACCTTTTACCGTCCAAGGACAGCGGACGCTGTAACTGCGGTGGGTGACGCGGGGAAGTTCCGCTTTGATCTGTCCGAGCGATCGCTCCTGAATCGTCATCATTTCTATCACTTTAGCAATGCAGAACATTCCGTCAAACCCCGGATGCAATTGCGGGAAAATAAAACCCATATTGCCACTACCGCCCAAAACCACATTCGGGTTCCTGTTAGAGGCTTCCATCAATGCAGTTGGGTTTGCCTTAGTGCGGATTACCTTGCTTTGATAGCGACGGGCGATCGCCTCCACCGCAGAAGACGCATTCACCGGTACTACTACTGTACCTCTGGGATGGGAAGTCAGCATCAAATTTACCATCAGCGCCGTCAGCATTTCCCCACGAATCGCTATTCCCGACTCGTCTACCAAAATGAGCTGTTCGCCGTTCGCCGACACCTGCACGCCAAAATTAGCGCTGAGTGCTTTTACCACCCGGCCGAGTTGGTCGAGCAAATATTCCCGTTCTCCGTTGCTCAGAGAAGTCTGCTTGAGACTGGCATTGAGTACCACCGCATCACAGCCGAATTTGGCGAGCATTTGCGGCAGAATTGCTCCGGAAACCGCATAAACGTAATCGATCACTACCTTAGAATTGCTGTAGCGAATTGCCTCAACATTCATCTGCCGCTCAAACATCCGGTTGTAAACGTCGAGTGCTTGGTTAAAGTACGACATATCTCCAATTTCAGGAATCAGAGCCCTACGCAAATCTTCCTTAAAATAAGCGCCCTCGATTTTTTTCTCCGCAGCTTTAGTGATATTGATGCCTTTGATATCGAAGAATTCAATTAAAATGTGGTCGGAGCGATCGGGCGAAATCCGAACGTGAATGCCACCAGCAATTGAGATCGTAGACGAAACCGTCCGCGCGATCGGAATTGCCGTCGATTCCAAATTGACCACATTAATTCCCACCGACATCAAACCCGCAATCAAAGATCTCGAAACCATCCGCGAAATACTGCGCTGATCCCGAGAAACCGATACCGAAGCCCCTGGTTTCAATGTTGAGCCGTAAGCCGCGCCCAATTTCACGGCAAATTCCGGGGTAATATCCACATTGGCCAGTCCTTGAACGCCCCGCTGGCCGAACAAATTCCGTTTAGCTTGTTCTCCCCAAATTAAATTTTGATTCAACAGAGCGCCGGATTCAATATTTTTGCTCGGCCAGACTCGCACGGAAGGGCCGATTTGCGCCTCTTCTCCGACAATGGACATCGAACCGACTACAGCACCTTCGAGGACGTGGGCGCGCCTGTCTACGCGGGTACTGCGGCAAATCACGCAGGCCCTGAGATGAGCATCTTCGCCGATAATTGCTCCATTCCAGACGATCGGACGTTTGATGTTAGCGTCAGCCCCGACGGTCACATTATCTCCGATGACTGAACCGGCGTTAATTTTGACTCGGGCTCCAATTCGGCAATTGTTGCCGATCATGGCAGGTACTTCGACGATCGCGCTATCGTCAATAAAAGTATTTTGACCTACCCAAAGTCCCGATCGAACTTCGTCGTAGTAACTCAGATCCAGATTGACCTTTCCCCGCAGCGCGTCGTACTGAGCTTCCCGGTAAACATCCAACTGGCCCACATCGCACCAGTAACCCTCCGCGATGTAACCGTACATCGGCTCGTTTTTTTCCAACAGCAGCGGAAACAAGTCTTTCGAGAAGTCGCACTCTTGATTTGCGGGCAGGTAGTCCAATACTTCCGGTTCTAAAATGTAAGTGCCGGTATTGACGGTATCGGAGAAAATTTCGCTGCTAGAAGGCTTTTCCAGAAAGCGACTGATCCGGTGATTTTCTTCCGTAATTACTACCCCGAATTCCATTGGGTTGGGAACGCGAGTTAAAATTAACGTAGCTTTAGATTTATTGCTGCGGTGAAATTTGATAGCTTCTGTCAAGTCGAAGTCTGTGATGCTATCGCCGCTGATGACCAGAAAAGTTCGATCGAGCAATTCCGCAATATTTTTGACACAACCAGCCGTACCCAGCGGTTGGTCTTCCTCCACAGCGTAGGTCATTTGAACGCCAAAGTCTGTCCCGTCGGTAAAATATTCGCGCATGACATCGGGAAGGTAGTGCAGCGTCGCAATAATTTCCGTAATATTATGCCTTTTTAGCAAATTGATAATGTGTTCTGCGATCGGGCGATTCAGAATCGGCACCATCGGTTTGGGTAAATCGCACGTCAGGGGTCTGAGCCTCGTTCCCGACCCCCCAGCCATCAGCACAGCACGCATAAACAATCCTCCTTACTTAGAAACCTCTCTACCGTTATTGTCCGCTAGAAAAAGCTTGCCTGCTGTAACCTGTGGGGTACTAACTATCAGTGTTAATTATCTTTGAGTTATCCCACGTCTCAGAAATCCAAGAAAGGGAAGCCGTCCCCCAACAGCCAGCGATTTCAACTTTTGGGCGGGATCTGAGAAATAGCGCGATCGAACTCCGATTTGTAGGGAATGTTGCGTAAATCCTCCATCTTGCACCCTGAAAGGTATCTTCTTGGCTTTTATAGCAACCGCACCCGACGACTGAAGCGTTCTTAATTGCTAAAACCCTTGCTGAATATTGCTTCTTGTTTTTTCCTTCCTCCTTCTGCCTTCTGCCTTCTGCCTTCTGCCTTCTTCCTTCTTCCTTCTTCCTTCTTCCTTCTTCCTTCTTCCTTCTTCCTTCTTCCTTCTGCTATATTTTTCAGTCTGTGGCGATCGGGGATTTTCAAGTCTCTAGCTGAAGGTAGAATTACAAGGGCGTATCTCTGCACCAGAGCAGTTGAAAAATGATAGATTAAGAATAGCGATACAGGCTCGCTGACGAAAAATCCAATCACTCGCTTAGGGGGTTATTTAATGGAACCGTTAATTGGATTAGTGTTGCTAGTCGCTTACGGCGGCGGTATTTGGAAATTTTGGAATGGTTTCGATCGCACTAACTTCGAGAAAAGTTTTGCAAATAGGCTGAAACTGTCGCTGCTGTGGCCCGCGTTAATTTTTAATAAGCCTTACCGTCAAAACTTTACAAAAGCACTCAAAGGCTCTAGAAGTTGACACTCTCCGCTCTAAAGAGACGGGGATTCTTTCATCACAGGGAGCCTAGTAGCTTTACCCTCTGAAAGCATCTTGACGGTATGCCCTACCGCTGCAAGCCCACGCTGGACTACTACCTGCGCTGCTGCTACATCTCTATCTGCTTCATATCCACACTCAGGACATTGATGAATTCTTAAGCTCAAAGGCTTCTTTCCTGTATGAGTCTGGCACTGAGGGCAGGTTTGAGATGTACCATTTTTATCTACCTTTAAGAAAAATACATCTTTCTTGAAACAAACATATTCCAGAATAGATAGAAATTGTCCAAATCCCCCATCTAGAGTGTGCTTGCAGAGCATCTCTTTTGCCATTGCTTTGACATTCAAATCTTCAGCAAATATCATTCCTGCTTGATTACAGAGATGATGGGCGGTTTTGAAATGGAAATCCTTCCTACTGTCACTGATATGTTGATGGTATCTTGCTACTTTTTTTTGGCGTTGCTGAATCAAGGTATGAATGCTCCAGGAATGGGAATATCGTCAAACTTCAAGTAATGTATTAATAATTTAATAGAATGCTTGAGCATTTCCTCACATTTAGAATAACAAAGAGTC
>NZ_JAHREU010000043.1:0-66891 GCF_020883145.1 Microcoleus sp. CAWBG27 | reverse complement strand
CCGAATTTCTCAACTTGGAGTTATTCCCTCTCTGTCCACTATTATTCGCTCCAAATCTGCTCTTTATCCCTTGGGATTGTCTTGGCAGCCAGATTAACTGCTACCCCTACTTATTGAGCCGATACCTTCAGTCCTTCTTCATCCGGTCATCTAAAGCTCATTAATAACATCAAGAAAACGCTTAACTTGTTTTTCCCAAGTCCAATCTAACATAAAATTCGCCGCAGCTAAACCCCGACGTTTCGCTGCTTCGCGATTAATATAAACTTGCTCCAAAGCCTCGACAACTTCCTCAACATCTGACTCTCCCCAACCTTCTACACCGGGAAAATGAGCAGTCGGTTTAACTCGTCCCTGATGCGACAAAGGATAGCAAATATTGCTGTAAATCAAGTCTAAATGTCCGGTATTTGCTGATATAATAGTAGGAATTCCGCAGGCCATACTTTCCATGGCGACTAAATTAGTACCGCCTTCGCAGCGGTTGGTAAAAACAGCGCAGTCGGCTTCTCGCAAAATTTGTCCGGCGAGGTGATTCGGAATTAAACCGATGTCGATAAAAGATTCAACTGGTAAACCGTTAGCCGCCAACCATTGCGAAATTCCTAAACTTCCGTCGCGGTTGATATTGGGAAGTCCGGCAACATTTCCGGTTTGTTCGATTCCTAGCATATACTGAGGCCAGAAGTTGTGCCATGTTGTTAGTAGTAAAGCTTCTGGATGTTTGGCGCGAAATCGTTTGAAAGCGGCGATTACAATGTCTTGGCCTTTGCGATATTCGAGTTTGCCGCCGGAGAAGATGACGAAGCGATCGCCAAATAAGTTAGATTTAGGTGCAGGATGGAAAATTGCGGGGTCAATTCCTTGATTTACCATCGCGACGTTAGTCAAGCCGCAGCTTCTCAAAACATCGGCATTCCAGTGGGAACCGGCGACAATGGCGCGATATTTTTTGGCTGTTTCTAGGGCTGCTGGGGTGATGCGGGTGTCTTCAAAAAAGATGACTCCTACTTGACAAGGGCTGATTAGGTGATTTTCAACTCCCGAGGATGCTAAGTTATTCCCCAAAGCGTAAAGTACGGGAAAGTTACAACTAATCTGTTTGTCGGAATTTGCTGTTACTAATTCCTGAAATTGTTTCTGCTTTTCTACTGCGGGTGACAAGAGGGATTTGTGCAGCGGGTTGATGGATTCTGACGTAATAGACGGCGGTACTAAAAGTGCAACTTCCCAGGCGGGATTTCGCAGCAGTTGCAGTGTTAAATTCATGCCGTAAATGCCCCAGCCGCTGGTGATGCTGACTGGCCAACTGATGCCGATTCCTGTTATTTGGGGCGGGGTTTCTGGGGGGATATTTTGAGGGGGAACTTCGGGATATATGTTAGCAGGTAAAGTCGGGAAATGAGTATTTTCTGTTATTTGTAGCGGAGTTTGTGGGAGGAAATTTTCAGTTTGAGCCTGGAAACGGGTAATTAGCTGTTCTAGGGCTGCTTTTATACGATCGCCCACGGCATCCCAATCACCCGCCTGTGACTGCCTAAACAACCGCGCAGTGGGATACCAAGGGCTGTCTTCCCGTGTCAGCATCCACCGCCAATCGGGCATGAAAGAGAGCAAAATCCAGACAGGTTTGCCCAACGCACCGGCTAAGTGCGCCACAGCGGTATCAACACAAATTACTAAATCCAGTTGCGAAACAATGGCTGCGGTGTCGGCAAAATCGACGCAATGTCCGCTTAAATCAGGGATTTGCTGTTGGTTTAATAAAGTTAAATCGCCCGCCGACAAGTCTTTCTGAAGGCTGTAAAAACTGGCGCCAGGAACTTCTAAAAACTTCAGAAAATCGCTCAGCTTGCAGGATCGCTCGTGATTTTTGCGGTGCAGAGGCCCGCCCGCCCACACAATACCTACTTTTAGTTTATTGTTCGATTCTAGGGAAAGTTTACCATCATCGGGTGGAGCTAAATAAGGAATATTTGCAGGTATGTTTTCCAAAGTCGTTCCCAGAATTCGCGGCAAACTTAGCAGCGGCGCTTGCACCTGAAAATCTAGCAAATTCTGCGGATTTGTGACTATATTATCTACGCCTGCCACTTTTTCAAACAAACGCTTCAGCGATTGATGGCAAGCAACCATAACTTTGCCGCCTTTTTGCTTGACTAAAGGTGCGTAGCGGATAAAATGAATCGCATCGCCAAAACCTTGTTCTGGGTGCAATAAAATAGTTTTTCCCTGCAAATCTGAACCATCCCAAAGCGGGTAAGCCGAATAGCGCTGCTCCAATTCTTGAGTTTGCCAGCGCGATTCGTACTCCGCAAAACCAGGCTGGAAATTGCCAGTCAACAGCAAAGCAAATGCTAGTCTCAAACGCAACTCTGGAGATTCTGGAGATAGTTGAATTGCTTTAGTATAGCAGTCGATCGCCTCCGCAACTCTTCCTTGTTCTTCCAGGGCATAACCTAAATATAAGTTGGTTTTGTCCAGGTTGGGATTGGTTGCTAGTGCTTGCTGGTAGTGCAAAACTGCCTCGGCTATTTGTCCGTTTTCCTGTTTGATATAACCTAAATAAGTGTGGGCTTCGGCGTGGTTGGGTGAGGTGGCGATTACTTGTTCGTAACGTGCGGCTGCGGCTGCTTTGTTACCTTGTTTTTGTAATGCCTTTGCTATGTTAAACTGTACGTCTATTTTTGTGAGTGCGTTGAGAGCGATCGCACTTGATGGCGGTTTCGCTTCACTGGGAATTAACTCTTGTAAAGCGGCTTTTATGCGATCGCCCACGCCATCCCAATCACCAGGTTTTGACTGCCGAAACAACCGCGCAGTGGGATACCAAGGGCTGTCTTCCCGTGTCAGCATCCACCGCCAATCGGGCATGAAAGAGAGCAAAATCCAGACAGGTTTACCCAAAGCACCGGCTAAGTGCGCCACAGCGGTATCGACAGTAATAACTAAATCTAGTTGCGATATCACCGCCGCAGTATCGGCAAAATCGTTCAAATTGTCGCTCAAATCTATGACAGAAGTTTGAGTTAACAAAGTCATATCATCCGCCGACACTTCTTTTTGAAGACTGTAAAAAGTGACACCGGGAATATCTAAGAATTTCAGGAAATAGCTGAAATCGCTCGATCGCACAAAATCCTTCAAATGTTCCGAACTTCCCGCCCAGACAATGCCAACTTTGAAATTGCCATCGGAATTTAGCGAAAATTGCCAATTCGGCGGCGCTGCTAAATAAGGAACATTTGCTGGTATATTGTCTAAATTTGTGCCCAGAATGTGCGGCAAACTCATCAGCGGTGCTTGTACTTGGAAATCTGGCAATTCATCCATCCGCACCGCAACTTGTTCGATGCCCGGAATCTGCTTAAATAAACGCTTCAGTTCTTGATAGCAAGATATAATGACTTTGCCGCCTTTTTGCCGGACAATTGCGGCGTAGCGCACAAATTGAATGGCGTCGCCCAAACCTTGTTCGCAGCGGAGTAAAATAGTTTGTCCGTTCAAATCTGAACCGTCCCAAACCGGCTTGTCAAAATTCAACCGGTGCAATTTTTTCGCCTGATCTGTGTGCCACCGCCACTCGTATTCTGCTAAACCGCGCGGCAAATCACCTGTCAACAGCAAGACTAAGCCTAAATTGAAGTGAGCTTTAACACAGTTTGGAGCGATTGCGAGAACTCGATCGTAACAGGAAACTGCCCGATTTACGTCTCCCAATAGTTCCACAGCACTACCTAAATTAGTCAGGGCTTCTACATAATTTGGTTGCAAAGATATTGCCAACTCAAAGCTAGAAATTGCCTGCTCTATTTCGCCAGCAGCCAAATATGAATTTCCCAGGTTATAGTGTCCTTGAGGATTGTTCGGTTCTGCTTCAATTGCACGCTGGTAAAGTCTTTTAGCCTCGGCTGGCTGACATTTTGCTTGCATCGCCGCGCCCAAATTTACTAGGGCGGGTACGTAATTGGCATTGAGGGAAAGTGCTTGCTGAAAATAGACGATCGCACTTTGAATCTCGCCCTGCTGCTGGAGAGTCGCGCCGAGATTGTTCAAAGCTTTGACATAAACGGGATTTAGGGCGATCGCCTTTTGAAAGCAAATTACAGCCTCGGCTATATTCCCCCGATCTTGCAGCAAAATACCCAAGTTATTTTGCGCTTGAGCGCAGTTTGGATCAATTTCGATCGCGCGCTGGTAATAGGTGGCAGCTTCGGCTAAATCGCCTGTTTGGTGCAGCGTGACGGCTAAATTAGTAGCGGATTCGATCGAATCTGGCTGCAAAACCAAAGCATTCTTAAAATATGCGATCGCCTCGGCAAGCCTTCCTTGGGATTTCAGCAGATTTGCGCGATCGAATTGTTTCTTAGCTAACTCAATATTAGACAGGGCTATTTCATTCTCAGGACGATCGCGATTTTGTAGGGGTAGTGGATGGTGCGTGCCTACCCCCACCAACTCGGAGGGCGGGCACGGGGGCACCGCCCCTACTTCTACCTCGGAGGGCGGGCACGGGGGCACCGCCCCTACTTCTACCTCGGAGGGCGGGCACGGGGGCACCGCCCCTACCCCCTCGGAGGGCGGGCACGGGGGCACCGCCCCTACAATAGGCTGAAACATCCCTGCAATATTAGATTGAATATTAGATTGAATGTTAGATTGAATATTAGATTGAATTTCTACTGGCTGTCGAGCTTCCTGATGCTCGGAAATTTTTGCTTGCAGTGCCAAAGTAACTTCTTCTAAAACTCCATCCCAATCCCCCGCTGCTGACTGACGAAACAAGCGCGCCGTCGGATACCAAGGACTATCTTCCCGGGTCAACATCCACCGCCAATCCGGCACAAAACACAGCAAAATCCATACTGGTTTGCCCAAAGCACCCGCCAAATGCGCTACAGAAGTATCTACCGAAATGACTAAATCCAGAGCCGAGATTACCGCAGCAGTAACGGCCATATCGTGTAAATTAGAGCTTAAATCTGTGACTGGCATTCGAGCTAGCCAAGCGCGCTCGTCTGCTGTCATTTGCTTTTGCAAATTGTAAAAATCTGCTCCGGGAATCTCTAACAGTTTTGCCAACAAATCTAGCGGGAACGATCTTACCTTATTTTGTGAATGTTGAGGATTTCCAGACCACACAATCCCTACTTTCAAATTAGGAGTATTGGGAAGAGTGCATTCCAAACCAGGTGGCGGAGCTAAATAAGGAACATTAGCCGGTATAGTATCTAAAGTTGTTCCTAGAATGTGCGGCAAACTCATTAACCGCGCGTGAACTTGAAAATCTGGCGCCTCGTCGGGACTAATTATTAACTGATCGATTCCCGAAACTTGGGCAAACAACCGCTGCAAGTGCGGCAAACACCAAACAATTACCTTACCGCCTTTTTGCTTGACTGCATCTGCGTAGCGAATAAACTGAATGGCATCGCCCAAACCCTGTTCCGGGCAAAGCAAAATAGTTTTTCCCTCCAAATCTTGACCGTCCCAAATCGGTTGAATAAAGTTGTGGCACGGAAACTGTTTGTCTTTAATTATGAGCCGCCATTCGTACTCGGAAAAACCGCGCTGCAACTCTCCAGACAGCAGCAAAGCCAAACCTAAATTTAGGTGAGATTCCGGGTTAGTTGCATTGAATTCAACTGCTTGACTGTAGCAGGTGACAGCATCCGCAAATTGGCCGCCATTGTGCAACGCTTTCCCCAAACCGTTGAGGGGATTCATGTTACCGGGTTTCAACTCGATCGCCCTACGGTAACAATCGATCGCCTCTGCCATATTTCCGGCTTCCTCAAAAGCTTTACCCAGATTGTTCAAAGCTTCGGGAAAGTCGGGTTGCAGGCTTAAAGCTTGCTGGTAACAGGCGATCGCATCTACAATTTTCCCCTGTTTGTGCAGGACAATTCCCAGATTGCAGCGAGCGCCAGCATGGGCAGGCAACTGCTGAATTGCTTGCTGGCAAACGGCTAGAGCCTCATCTAACTTATCTTGCTGGTGCAGGGAACTCCCCAAACCGATCAGAGTTTCGGCTAAATCTGGTTGCAGCGCCATAGCGCGATCGTAATAGGCGATCGCATCTGCAATTCTGCCCTGTCGGATCGAGGCGTATCCTAAGTTGTGCAAGGCGTCTACATAATTGGGTTCGATAGCGATCGCCCGTTCGTAATGCGCGATCGCGCGATCGTAATTCGCGCCCGTTTCCTCTCCTCGTTCCTCTAAAGCAATGCCCAAATTCAAATAAGCCACAGCACAATCAGGATTGACTTGAATCGCTTGCTGGTATAACCTGACAGCCTCCGCCACATCGCCTTGCTCTTCCCGCAGCAGGCCCAAATTAACCAGCGCTTCCGCACAATTCGGATTCAAAGACAGCGCCCGCTGGTATTGGGCGATCGCCCCTTCATTCTCTCCTGCTTCCGCCAGCGCGCTGCCCAAATTGCTCGCAGTTTCCCCCAAATTCGGGTCGATTTCTAGGGCTTGTCGGTAATGCGCGATCGCCTCTGTCAACCGCCCGCTTTGCTGTTTGACAACACCTAAATTGCTGTAGGCGGCTGCATAATTCGGCTCGATCGCGATCGCCCGCTCGTAACATTCGATCGCCCCGCCCAAATTACCCTGCTGTTGCAAATCTCGGCCCAACCGCAACTCCCAATCCGCCGCCTCCGACGGCACAAATCCAGCAGAAACAGCGCCTAGAGCCTCCGCCACCCGAGCGAAAACGCCCTCCCAGCCGCCTCTTTCCCGTTGCCGAAACAGCCTTGCACTCGGATACCAAGGACTGTCTTCGCGCTCCAACAACCACCGCCAATCCGGGGAAAACGCCAGCAAAATCCAGACTGGTTTGCCCAAAGCGCCCGCCAAATGGGCGACAGCCGTATCGACAGTAATTACTAAATCCAGTTTGGCGATCGCAGCAGCAGTATCAGCCAAATCACCAAAATGCGGGCTCAAATCGACGATCGGCGTTCCATTCAACAGCGCGCGATCGGCCTCTAAAACCTCCTTCTGCAAGCTGTAAAAAGTTACCCCCGAAACGTCCAAAAGCGGCAGAAACTTGCTCAAACCGCAAGAACGCTGCATATTTTTGCGGTGTTTGGGATTCCCCGCCCAGACAATCCCAACTTTCAAATTGCGATCGGGCAAAAGTCCAAATTCAGCATCCCGAGGCGGGGATAAATAAGCAGTAGTTGCCGGAATTGTTTCGAGCCTTGTACCGAGAACATAGGGTAAACTCAACATCGGCACTTGCACGTCAAATTCCGGCAGCGGTTCACCTCTAACTATCAACAAATCAATGCCATCAACCATGGCAAACAAACGGTGCAACTGCGGGTAACAGTCAACAATTACCCTACCGCCTCGATTTTTGACAATCTCAACGTAGCGAATAAACTGAAGCGAATCACCTAAACCTTGTTCGGCGTGCAGCAAAACAGTCTTTCCCTGCAAATTGGAACCATCCCACAGCGGCCGATATTCTCTTGCCGAAAGCGTGTTTCCCGGTGCCGTTAAATAACAGGAATGGCCTGTTTTAAATTCTTTAATAGCCCAGCGCCACTCGTATTCGGCGAGGCCATTTTCAAAATCTCCCGCCAACAGCAAAGCCAAGGACAAATTCAGGTGAGCGCTAGCATGATCCGGGCTAAGAGAAATCGCTCTTCTGTAACAGGCGATCGCATCTGCAACCGCGCCTTTTTCCAGAAAAGTTCTGCCTAAATTGTTGATAGCTTCCACAAAGTCCGGCAGCAATTCCAGCGCTTTGTGATAATACTCCAGTGCCTCTTCTAAATTGCCCTGTTCTTGCAAAACAGTTGCCAGATTGTTGTAAGCTTCCCAGCTATGGGGTTGAATTTCCAGCGCTCGCCGATACAGATCGAGTGCTCTTAACAGTTCGCCCTTTTCTTGCAGCGCCACCGCTAAATTAATCAGTGCGGGCACGAAATCCGGTTCAGCAGCCAGAGCTTGTTCGTAAAGTGCGATCGCCTGTTCCACTTTACCTTGTTCCTCAAAAATCTTTGCCAAGTTGTAAGCTGTTTGAGGAATATTGGGAGCGAGCGCTAAAGCTTCTTGGTAATGCGGAATAGCTGCATCTAATTCCCCATTTTCGTGTTTGAGAAAACCATAATTAATTCGCGCTTGGAAACACTTGGGAGCGAGAGATATAATTTGTTCGTAAAGTGCGATCGCCTCTAGCTTGTCGCCTGTTTCCATTAAATGTTCTGCTTGTTGCAATAAATCCTCTAAAACAGCCGAATTTTCATCGCCCGTTGCGACAACAGATGTCTCAATTCCCTGGGAATAGTTGGCTGTTGAGTCATTCCCTAAAGCTGCGCCCGCACTCACAAATATTTGTTTGTTTTCCTCAACCAAGCTAGCGCCTGTCATTTCCAGCGGCAGATTTTTCGCAGCATCCTCGGCAGAAATAGCACAATTTGCGATCGCAAACAAACTCAAAGCCGCCTGCACATCCTGAAACAATTCTTGCCAACTTTCCGGCTGACTTTGGCGGAAAAGCCTTGCAGTTGGATACCAAGGATTGTCTTCGCGATCCAGCAGCCAGCGCCAGTCAGGAGCAAAAGACAGCAGCACCCAAACCGGTTTACCCAAAGCACCAGCCAAGTGTGCCACAGAAGTATCGACACTAATCACTAAATCCAGTTGAGATATAGCAGAAGCCGTATCAGCAAAGTCGTTCAGATGCGGGCTCAAATCCGGGACTAGATGCTGGTGCAACAAAGTGCGATCGCACTCCGACAAGTTTTTTTGTAAACTATAAAAAGCAATTCCCGGAACATCCAAAAATTGAATAAAATCGCTTAAACTGCAAGAACGTTGATGATCTTTACGGCGCTGCGGACTTCCCGCCCAAACAATCCCCACCTTTAACTTTGCATCAGAAGCAAGTGCAAAACTGCACTCAGCAGGCGCAGCCAAATAAGGAACATTTGCCGGGATTGTTTCCAGAGTTGTCCCCACAATCCTCGGCAAACTCATCAGCGGTGCGTGCACGTCAAATGCTGGCAAATCCTCAAAACAAACTGATAAATATTCAATCCCCGCCACTGTTGCAAACAACCGCATCAAATCCGGATAGCAAGCCACGATAACTTTAGCACCTCGGCTGCGAAGCATCGGCGCGTAGCGAATAAACTGAATCGAATCGCCGAAGCCTTGCTCGACGTGGAGTAAAATAGTTTTACCCTGCAAATCAGCACCATCCCAAAGCGGCTGTGGAAATTGTCTCGGTTCTACTTGTGAAGTGCGCCACCGCCACTCATATTCAACAAAACCGCGCTGGAAATCTCCAAACAATAGCAAAGTCAAGGCTAATTCCAGGTGTGCGATGGCGTTGTCTGGCTGCAATTCCAAGGCTCGATGGTGACAAGCAAAAGCCTCTTGAAATTCACCTAAATCCACCAAAGCGTGGGCGAGGTTGTTAATAGCATCCACGAAGTCCGGCTTAAGTTTTAATGCTTGTCGGTAGTGGGAAACTGCTGCTTTAGTATTGCCTTGTTCGTGGTAAAATGCTCCGACATTGTTCTGAGCTTCCGGATTGTGAGGTTCTAAAGCTATAGCTTGCTGGTAGCAGTCGAAAGCTTCGGGGAATTTACCTTGCTGCTGAAAAATTCTTCCCAATCCGATCAGAGAATATGTCAAATTAGGATTAATTTTTAAAGCGTGCAGGTAACAGGCAACTGCCTCATTTAATTGATTTTTTTCTTTCAATAAGCCAGCTAAATTGTGTGCAGTTTCCACCAGGTTTGGGTCGAGTCCGAGGGCTGTTTGATAATATGAAATTGCCGAGTCAATTTCGCCCAAGTGCTGTTTGAGCCAGCCCAAATTGTTGTATGCTAGTGCCGAATTGGGCTGAATTTTGATCACTTGTTCGTAACTGGCGATCGCCCTTTGAGTAGCGCCGACATCCATCAAAACATGGGCTTTGTTTAAATGTGCCTCTACAAAATCCGGGTTTTGGGCGATCGCGCGATCGTAAAAGTCGATCGCCTCAGCCACTTTTCCCTGCTGTCTGACTGCAATTCCCAACAAACACAACACGTTTGCTGACTCCGGCTGCGCTTCCACAATTTGCCGGTACAAATTTTCAGCTTCTAACAAACGCCCCGCTTGATGATATTCCCAAGCTATGTTCAAAGAATCTTCACCACGCATTTTGACGGCAGATTTTTGCAATTTTTTCTTAGAAGCCATAGTTGTCTTTGTTGTTTGTTATTTGTTATTTGTTATTTGTTATTTGTTGTTTGTTGTTTGTTGTTTTTTACTATAACAATAACCGCCAACTGCCAACTGCCAACTGCCAACTGCCTTCATCCCAACAAACAAGCTGCGGGAAAAATCAGATATTCCAAGAAAAACAACTTCCAGATAAACTGATAAAAACCAGCAATTTCTTTCTGCTCATCCAAATCAACTTTGACACTCCAAAACCACATCAAACCCAAAGACACCAAATGAGCAACCGCCAAAAACACTAAATTAACATTAGACAACACGACTGCTCCCGCCAAAGTAGCGCCCAAATAGCAAACCGTCAACACCCAGCGAGATAAATTAAAGACAGCCCGCTTGCCCAGCTCGATCGTCAACGTAGTAATATTGTATTGCTTGTCGCCCTCCATGTCAGGGATATCTTTGAAAATGGCGATCGCAAAAGTAAACACGATCACAAAAACCGTCAGCACCCAAACTTCCGCCGGAATCGCCAAAGACAGACTATTTAAGCTCCAGCCCGTAAAAACGCTTTTTGCCCTTCCCAAACCCAAAACCCAATTAAAGTGTAGAAACAGCCCTAAATTGACGATCGCCCCGCGCACCGTAAAAATGCACAGCGCCGCCCAAAAAGGAAACCGCTTCAACCGAATTGGTGGCAGAGAATAAGCAGTCCCAATCGCCAAACTAACGCCAACTGTAGCCAGCAAAAACGGGCCTTGCAAAACAGCAGTCACAACCGCTATAATTCCCGTGGCAATTACAATCGACTCCCCAGTTTTGCGAGAAAATGCTCCCGAGGCGATCGGCAAATACGGCTTATTAATTTTATCAATTTCAACATCTTCTAACTGGTTCAATCCCACAATATAAATATTGCCGCAAATGCAAGCCAACCAAGCAAACGCCAGCGGCAGAAGTATAGGATTCACAAATAATCGAGTGCTTTGAGCGATCGCATACAAAGCCAGTACACTCAAGGTAGTGCCGATAATCGTATGCGGCCGAGAAAACTCCCAAAAAGCCCTCACCCAGCTTTGCGGAGCCGAGCCATTTTCATCAATCCAAGACTTACCAATCGAATCGTTGCTCATAAATCCTACAAACGCACCATAAATAATATTAAGTAAGGCTATTTTCCGAGCCATTAGTGTCAACAATCGTCTAAAATTCCTGATAAATCCCGCTTGTAGCTGAGTCTAGATCGCCCTTAACAAGGGGGACTTTGAGAGAGTTTTAGGCTTTCCCCGACTATCTGGTTAGCACGACAAGTCTCGCTTTTGGCGTAGTCTAGATCCCCCTAAATCCCCCTTAAGAAGGGGGACTTTGAGCGCTCCAGTCCCCCTGAAAAAAGGGAAACTTCGATCGCTCCAGTCCCCCCCTTCTTAAGGGGGGCTAGGGGGGATCGGGCCCTAATCATCAAACAGTAGACTCATACTACCCCCTTAACAAGGGAGACTTTGAGAGAGTTTTCGGCTTTGCCCGACTATCTGGGTAGCACGAAAATTCTCGCTTTTGGCGTAGTCTAGATCCCCCTAAATCCCCCTTAAGAAGGGGGACTTTGAGCGCTCTAGTCCCTCTGAAAAAAGGGGGACTTCGATCGCTCCACTCCCCCTAAAAAAAGGGGAGGCTTCGATCGCTCCAGTCCCCCCCTTCCTAAGGGGGGTTAGGGGGGATCGAGACCTAATCATCAAACACAGTAGACTCAGACTACCTTTAATCGCAAGTTGACACCAATGCTCTGAAAAACACCTTACGCCTTAACTAAAAACTCAAAAATTCTCTAATCCTTCCGATCTATTTTACAGCACAAATTAGCCCGAAACGAATCAATCCGCTCTCATATCCCCGACTCATCAACCCCAGAGCAAGTGCAGCTTGAATAGTCGTCCAACCGCTCGTCAACAAACCCCAAATCGCGCTCGGAGTCAAAGCAGAATCGATCACCACATCCCAAAAAGGAGCCACAGCTTTTGACCAATCAGCACTGCGAATACTTGTCAGAGGCAAACTGCGGACAATCTCCTCATATTCCGGCAAAGAAATCACATAAGGCAAAGCATAAACTCGGTAAATTTCTGCCAATTCCTTCCTCTCTGCATCAGTCAATTCTCCCGCTATTTCTCCCAGCGGGCGGTGACACCAAGTTGCCAAAATCAAAGTTCCTCCCGGCTTGAGCACGCGACAGCATTCCTGTAAAAACTTAATTTTGTCGGGCATATGTTCCCCACTTTCGAGCGACCAAACCAAGTCAAAGGACTCATCAGGAAAAGGCATATTTAAAGCATCTGCTACTAAAAAGTTAACATTGCTTTCCAGTCCAGCAATTTTAGCGCGTTCCTTTGCTCTGTTGGCCTGTACCGGACTCAGCGTAATGCCGGTAGCTGTCACCCGATCGCCCTTTTGATTTGGTTGAGACGATCGACTAAAATCGCGATCGACCCCATCATCCGACTTTAAATTATTTTGCGCGATCGAACCAAACTTTTCGGTCAAATACAACGTGCTCCCACCAATGCCGCAACCGACATCCAGAATGCGGTAAGGTTCTGATAGCGCTCCGGCTGTCGGCACTTGGGCCCACAAGAGCAGTTCCTCGATCAAATCTATCTGAGCCTGTCGGCGCTCTTTTTTCAAATTGCCATCCGGGCCGTAGTAACCGTGGTGCATATGTTCGCCCCACACCTGCTCCCACAAACCGCTAGAAGCGTCGTAGAGTTGCTGAATTTGCTGGTAAAGTGTTGATGTCATCGCACGATCGCAAGTTGTTACAGGAATTCTACCGTGATTTTCCCGTTGTTGTCATCGAATTTGGCGGCGAAAGTGCGATCGACAGCCGGCACTCGCACTCGCAGAGATATCCTGATTTCGGGCCGGGCGATCGATTTGTGAGTTCCCTTTAAAATCCCAAATCAAAAATCTCAAATCTAAAATCGATTTGTGGGTTCCCTCTAAAATCTCAAATCCCAAATCCCAAATCCCACATCCCACATCCTCAAATCTCAAAATCCCCAATCTAAAATCTAAAATCTAAAATCGAATGACTGTCTCGCGAACTATTTGTTTAGGATTCATCGCCGTCATTACCGCAGGTGCTCTACTACTAATGATGCCATTTTCCACAATAGATGGAACTTGGAGCGATCCAATCACAGCACTCTTTACATCTACTTCCGCTGTCTGCGTCACAGGGTTGTCGGTTGTAGATGTCGGAAAATATTACTCTTTTTGGGGGCAACTGTGCCTCGTGTTACTGGTGCAAATAGGAGGCTTGGGCTACATGACAGCCACAACTTTCTTACTGCTGCTATTGGGCCGCCGCTTTGGTTTAAAAGACAAGATTGCCCTGCAACAATCACTGGACAAATCCGGGCTGGCCGGCGTAGTGCAACTCGTGCAGTCAATTCTAGCAACAACCGCTTTGTTTGAATTGACTGGAGTGTTTTTGCTGATGTTAGTTTTTGTCCCAGAATACGGATTTAAAGACGGTCTCTGGTCTGCTATTTTTCACAGTGTAAATTCCTTTAATAACGCCGGATTTAGCATCTACTCAGACAATTTAATCCGCTACGTCAATTCGCCTGTAATTAACTTCACAGTCACCGGCTTGATCGTATTTGGGGGCATCGGCTATCAAGTAATTATGGAAATGTACCTGTGGCTGCGCGATCGCTTCAAAAAAAGCCCCATCTGTACAGTTTTTTCCCTGAATTTCAAAGTCGTTACCAGCACAACTGCTGTCCTTTTAATTTTAGGAACCCTAGGATTTTTGGTGCTGGAATACAACAACCCAGCAACTTTCGGCCCTCTAAATTTCCCTCAAAAGGTGATGGCAGCTTGGTTTCAATCTGTGACGCCCCGCACGGCAGGATTTAATACAATTGACATTGGAAAAATGAGCGAAGCCGCGCTATTTATGACGATCGCGCTGATGTTTGTCGGCGCCAGTCCCGGCAGCACCGGCGGCGGCATCAAAACCACAACTTTTAGGATATTGTTTAGCTGTACCGCAGCAGTTCTAGAAGGTCAGGAACAGGTGGAGTGCTATCAGCGTCAAATCCCACCAGCACTGATTCTGAAAACCATTAGCGTCGTCTTCGGTTCCCTGTTGGTCGCGATCGCCTCTGCAACTTTAATTGAACTGACCAATCCCGAACTAGAATTTATCCAAGTGTTGTTTGAGGCAGTGTCAGCTTTTGGCACGGTCGGCCTTTCCACAGGGATTACAGCTAAAATTTCGGCGATCGGCAAATTAATTTTGATTGCTACCATGTACATAGGTCGTGTTGGCGTGCTGCTGCTGATGAGTGCCGCTGTCGGCGACCCCAAACCCAGAACTTTTAAGTATGCTGAGGAAAGTTTATTAGTCGGATAGCAAAATCCTGCCTCGTTCCTGATAATCTAAACAATGGGTAACAACCCAAATCAACTTTTACTATTCACTCAAAAATCAAAAGGAGGCAGCGCTGTCTATGCTAAAATTTGAACATCCATACCTTCAGCGCTGAATATGAGCGTGAACCTTTCATCTTTAAAATTTTTTCGCAGTTTGCGCGCCGAAAACAAGCAATTTGCAGTTATTGGCTTGGGACGTTTCGGCAGAGCAGTGTGCTCGACTCTCCACGGCTTGGGTTACGAAGTCCTCGGGGTTGACACCGACGAAAAAAAAGTAACTCAAGCTTTGAGCGATCGCATTTCAGCTCACGTTTTGCAGTTAGATTCTACAGAGCCTAGCGCTCTACAGGAAGCAGGTATATTTGAATTTGAAACAGTGATTGTGGCGATCGGCAATTACCTCGCCGAAAGCATTACCACCACCCTCAACCTCAAGGAAGGCGGGGTAACTCACGTCATCGCCAAAGCTTCCTCGGAAACTCACTTAAAACTGTTGAAAAAAGTCGGCGCCGATCATGTAGTTTTTCCCGAACGAGAAATGGGCTGCTCTTTAGCCCGCATTCTTACACAACCCAGCATTTTAGAACGCTTTGACCTAGACCCAAATCACAGCATTGTTGAGTTGCTCGTTCCTGAAAAATTTGACGGTAAAACCATTGCCGATTTGGATCTCCGGCGCCGGTACGGTTTGAACTTGCTCGCAGTCGGTCGCGGCGACAATTTCGAGATCAATCCCCAGCCAAACGAACGCTTGAAAAACGGCGAGGTGATGGTAGTAATTGGTTCTAATAAAGATATCAATCGCTTGCCAATTTAATTGCTCGATCTATAGGTGCGCCACCAGCGCACCTTAAAAATTGTAGGATGGGCCCGAGAGCCAGTCCTAAAATTTGATTGCAAGGATTTAACGAATCTTGTTTCTTAATGTTATATATAGCCCAATACGGTTGACTTAAGATAGTCATTGCGAGGAACGAAGCAATCGCAGTATCTATTTCTCATCGGATTTTACCTCCAGGGCACTATACCAGTAAACGGTATTGATATATAGCCTTTCTTAAAAAAGTGAGTTAGGCCCTATGCCCTAGGCCCTAGGCCCTATGCCCTATTCCCTATGCCCTAGGCCCTAGGCCCTATGCCCTATGCCCTATGCCCTATTCCCTATTCCCTATTCCCTATTCCCTATTCCCATGAGTACCTCATATGGGAGATCGAAAGGCTATAGTTTATAGCCGAAATATCTAAAGAAGAATTTTACCAATACTGCGGTTGCTTTGCCCGTGGCGGCTTGCTCGCAAAACATAACGGAAACCATCGCCACAAGCGAAAATTTTTGAAGAAAGTAGAAGCACCCAACGATCGATTGTCGCGCTAGCCCAAATCTAGGAGCGATCGCCCTCAAAATTCAACCGACTTTCAAGATATCTTGCAGGTAAGCTTTGCCAAAAACCAGCACCACCAAGACTAGAGCGAGTTCAACAGGCCAAGGACAGACCGCAAAAAACCAAATTAACGAACACACCCCAATAATTGCAGCTATGGGAGCCGGAATCCCGTCTAGCGTTCTCTTGTCAGTCCCAGCAGTCACGAGCCCAGCGAGCAAGCAGAGCGTAAACGGAATCAAGCAACTTGCGATCATGGCTTTTACCTCATTAAATTTTTTTTAGATATGGCAGATGAGCATATTGTAACGATACATGAAAACTTCGTGACTGTGCCAAAAAGTTTGATAAAATTTAATGTTACGTCAATAAATATACTGTGCCGACACTCGTTTAATTTTTAGCTGCAACCCTCTCCGCAGGCATGAAGTAGCTCGACTGAAGCCAGAATTTGGGAATTTTGGTTTCGGCACTGGCGATCGCACCCGAATACCTAGAGATGAACTGCGATGCACCCTCGATCGCACTTCTGGAATAAATTAAGGTTGGGCTGATTTCCGGTAGCCTGCCCTTAGGTATTTATACACATATGATGTCTGGAGGATCGCTTTCGCCCGCCAGACTCAACAGCTAGCAAAAATCAGTAGAATGCCGATCGCCCCGCCAACCTTTCCCTCCATCGCAGGAAAGAAGATATGGCTGGGCGATCTTTTTGGTTCCAGCGTGCGATCGATCTTTGCTTCCCCATCTCTCACTAAAAAATAAAACCAATTTAAAAAGAAATAACAGTATTCTTGTCCCCCCCCTTACTAAGGGGGGGCTAGGGGGGGTCGAAGGCTGTTGCACCATTTTAGAGAAATGGTATAAATTCCCAAGCCATTAACCGCCTTTTTTGCAGCCATTAATTAATATAAATAATCAACAATAAATTGACTAAAATAACCCCCTATTGTATAATCCAAAATCCTCCCTATAAAAATAGCCGACACTTGACAACTAATCAACTAAAAAGTTAACTATTTAATAGATACAACTCCTACAGCAATGATGTTATACCTCATCTCATTTTTCTACGGTATTTGCCTGCTACTATCCCTCATCGGTTGGGGAAAAGTCCTAAACCACATCCTGTTTCCCAACCAGCGAATTGACTGGGGACAAAGAGCCGCTTGGGGTCTAGCTTTTAGCGTTCTAATTGGCGGCATCTTAAATGCAACCTGGACTATTTCCCAAACCACAATTCTATTTTTTTTAGGTTTGGGACTCATTTACTGTCTAATAGATTTAGTAAATCACAGACAATTAATTATTAATAATATCTTGCACGTATTTCAAGAATGCCGCCAAGACAAAGTCATCTTAGCAGGCATTGCCATAGTTAGTCTACTAATTTTAATTCAATACGCCGGATGGCTTTATACAGGTAGACACAACTTTGCAAATATGGTCTATGCTGACGGATTTAATACTAGCGACGACTACCACGGTTACTTAGTATTTCCCCACAAAATGCTGCAACTCGGTTCCATGGGTTCAGACCCTTTTAGCGAACGAAGAATAGTATCTTTAGGTGGGCAGTCATTTCTCCAAGTATTGATTTTAAGCGGACTTTCCGACACTAATCTCAACCTCATCGACCCCGCTTTGCCCCTGATAATTACTGTCGGATTAATTCTAGGATTTTTCAAAGAAAATAAAGTTTCAACCAAACGAATCGTCTTCACTATTTTATTCTTGCTTTTGATTCCACTTCCCAAAGCCAACACTACAAGTCTCATGCTACCCGTTGCTTTATTTGTAAGTTTGTTCAGAACCATTGACAGTAAAGAAATAGAAGACAACCATTGGGCAGCAAATGCTTGTATATTAGCTTTAATCACTGCGGCTATTTGTGCTTTAAAATCCTCGTTAATACCCGCCTGTGTCTTTCTATTTGCCACGAGCTATATTTGCCATTTAATTAGCTCCGAATCCAAGCAAAAAGCTGTATTTGAAATGGTTTTGACAACAGTATTAGTGGGAGTATTTCTACTGCCTTGGATGATTTCAATGTATCAATCCTCAGGCACTCTATTGTATCCTCTTTTGGGAAAAGGCTATCACGCCTCCGCCTACGGCATTACCTTCAAATCAGGTTCGACGTTATTAGGAACTGCGAAAAGCGCCCTGATAGCATTCCAAGGTATTTACGTTTTTATACTGATATTTCTCGGCTGTTTGAGCTTGAGCATCCGACCTTGGAAGTTTGGCAATTTACCCGAAGAACCTTCGTTCTCGAACCGCCAAGCAGTTTTATCAATGACAATTGCAGCGGGATTGGCGACAATTGCTGTAGGTGTAATTACCGAAAATGCCGACCCTTTTCGGTATTCGTTTTCTCACCTTTTCCCAGCAATTTTAATATTGATCGCGGTAGCAATGACCGACACAGGAACATTAAACAAAAACGGAGCAGCCAACTTTTTTATTGCTGCTGTATTTTGTGCGGGGTTGGCAATTAGCTATAACTGGGCTATCACTAAACAGACTTATTCAGCTTATGTAAAAAATATAGAATTTGGGCTGACAAATCCATCATTAGTTACAGCAAAGCAAAAGTCGCAGTACGTAGCAATGCAGGAGTCTGTGCCACAGGGAGAAACAGTTTTGACCAGACTAGATGCACCTTTTATCCTCGACTTCAAACGCAATCAAATTTTCCTAGCAGACTGGCCGGGGGGAGCAAGTTTGCCACCCGGTATGCCTGTATTCAAAGGCCCTGAAGCCTTAGCAAACTATTTAGTTTCAAAATCTATTCGATACATAGCTTATTCGTCTTGGAGTCTCAATCATCCCGCAGATGTAGATACTTCGGGGCCTGGATTGTCATCTTGGTTTCGACTGCAAGCAAAACTCTCTCACGATTTTCGGGATAACGTGCGGCAACTTGCAAAAAGTCGCAAAAAACTTTATGAAGACGGAGAAAATTTTGTGTTAGATTTGGGAACTAAAGCCATCTCTATGGGTTTGTAGTTCTGAACAGTAGACAAGATTGCAAAAGTCCTTTTAATCAAATTTTGGGACGCTGCTCAAAGCCATCCCACAAGAAAAAAAGATTTTTGTGGGACGTTGCTCTGAGCAGCGTCCTAACTATTTTTGCAAGAAGTCTAGTTCCTATAATCAAAGCAAGCTGAAAAAGTCTTACATGATACGCTAATGATAGCGGTAAGGCGCGCATTGGCACCCTACAATAACTTTACTCTTTAGTCAGCGAAGGCAGACTTCGTTTGTGTAGTTAGCGGTTTCAACCGCTTAAAAAAGTCTTTAGTCGGCGTCCGGCGGACTTCGTTTGTGTAGTTTGACCTCGAATTCGTATTCCAGGGGCGGTTCGCCACATACGAATTTGAGGTCAACAGGTTTCAACCGCCGAGTCTTATCTAATCAAAGCGGATTTTTAACATAAAAGAGCAGATTGGA
Organism: Microcoleus sp. CAWBG27; assembly: GCF_020883145.1. Lineage (NCBI taxonomy): Bacteria > Bacillati > Cyanobacteriota > Cyanophyceae > Oscillatoriales > Microcoleaceae > Microcoleus > Microcoleus sp. CAWBG27. The sequence continues at coordinate 47,428 of NZ_JAHREU010000043.1, read as the reverse complement.
TATCAAACCGAGAAGCCGAAAATGTCTGGTAGAAACTTGAGCATCTGCTGGCAGCATCTTTAACACATCTTTCTCGGATAATAGGTTGAGATTCTCCTCTTTGGCAAAGAAGTTTTTGCCGAGCAATCTCAACAAAGCTCGAAACCAAGAAGGGGGAAACCAGTGAATTAGGGGAACAGCAGTGTGGAATTCTACGGGATACCAGCGGTTGGGAGTGGTGATGCAACAAGTTTTGCCGACTCGGCAAAGTTCTCGAACAAAAGCTTTTTGTTGAGTTCTATTGCCAACGTGTTCGATTACGGCAAAACTCACGACTAAATCGAAACTTTTGTCGGGAAATGGTAAGGTCAACCCGTCGGAACGGACGTATTTTAAACCGGGATATTCTTCTTCTAAAAAGGCAGCATCTTCCATGCCGACTGCGGTTATTTTATGGGGGTACGGATAGAGTTTTTCAAAGAAATTGCAATCTTCGCGACGGTCGGAAGTTACTCCTACATCCAGGACGGTTGTGTCGTCGCTGGGATTGGCTAATGCCAGGAGCAAATCAAACATTTTTTGGCGGGCGTACCAAGATAGTTTAGTTGCGAAACCGCCTAGCTTGGGGCCGATATACTCGCTGGAATTGTTTTCAGTTACTGTCATAGGATTTGAGATTTTCGATGTACAGATTAGATGGGTGAAGTCTGATTGTTCGTGACCGCTTTAACGCAGCATTTGGACAAGTCTGTCGATTCTGAATTTTAAATTTTAGATTTTAGATTTACTCCACAGATGAATTGGGTAGCTTGAAATTTGGTCTAAAGTCTGGGGATATCCACTCCAGGCGCCGGCAGACTGTATCTGTTTTTGGGCTGGTTCAAATTATCTTTGCTGACAATTGTAATAAGATTTGAGGTTGAATTATTTTACCTGCGTTTTAAGCTCAGAACGCTGAGAAAAAAGCTAGACAGAACCATCTGCAAACCTACTGTCAGGCACGTGAGGGAGGGAATAACTAAACGGAGAGTTTTAGAGGAGTCTAGAGAACCGAAATCTGTTTTGCTCCAGATAGTTAATGACAAGAACGAGCCAATTATTCCGATTAATATTAGCGTGATTCCCACGATCAATCCTGTCTCTAGGGTGACATAGCGAAATATTTTGTTGAGTTTGGGGTCTTGCGGTAACAGTTTCTCGCTGATGGCGAAAATTTTGGTGAAGAAAGCGAATGTTACGGCTTGAAAACCGACGATAATTGCGATCGCAGCATACAACAGCGTATGTACATCAAAGCTGATGCTCCCGATTTTTTGAGTACCCGGTAACAGCCAAATGCCAACTATTAAACCCAACACCATCAGCGCCGTACCGGGATACAGAAACAGCCACCGGGGACTGTACAGCAGCAAAAATCGGAGGTGCCGCCAGCCATCTCGCCAAGTTCGCAGGTGTGGCGGGCGGCTGCGGCCGTCGGGAGAGAGTACCGTTGGGACTTCAGTTATCCCCAACTTGTACAGCGAGGCTTTGACAACCATTTCGCTGGCAAATTCCATCCCCGTTGTTTGCAAGTCGAGTTTCAAAATTGAGTCTCTCCTGAAACCTCTGAGCCCGCAGTGAAAGTCGCCGGCGGGACTTGAAAAGAATAACCGCCCAACCCATGTCAGCACCGGATTTCCTAAATATTTGTGCAGCGGCGGCATGGCCCCTGGTTTGATGCCCCCTTGAAAGCGGTTTCCCATGACTAAATCGCAGCCTCCCCGCAATTTTTCGACAAAGGCGCCCAGGTGCGAAAAGTCGTAGCTGTCGTCAGCGTCACCCATGATAATATAAACTCCGCGCGCCGCTAGGATGCCTCCCATCAGGGCGCTGCCGTAACCTTTGGCTGCTACAGGTACGACTCGGGCCCCCAATCTGGTGGCGATATCTTGAGAACCGTCAGTGCTGCCGTTGTCTGCTATTATGACCTCGCCGGCAATATTAAGTTCGCGCAGGGACTTCTGTGCTTTCTCGATACAGATTTCTAAAGTTTCTGCCTCGTTGAGGCAGGGCATGAGTATCGAGAGTTCGAGACTGTATTCGTCGCTGGTGTTGGTCTGTTCTGCCATATGTTTGTTCCAGGCGTTACTGGCGATCGACAATACTTACTGTTCCAGTATCTATGCTTAAATTATTAGTGGTGAAGAAAACTAAACAAAACTTAATTTAAGTTTTTCCAGTTTTTAGGAATGGCAATTTTTGCTGTAATATAGGTTACTTAAACTTATGAGTAGAAGCGTTTTTCTAGTTTTGCTCGCTGCTATTTTGTGCAGTGTTGTGGGTCAATTTAGTCTGAAAGCAGGAGCAAAAATATTAGGGCCGATTGGCGCTGCTAATTTAGTTGAAAAAGTTATCGCAATGGCAACTCAGCCTTTGATAGTTGGAGGTCTGTGTTTGTATGCAGTTTCTTCGATCGGCTTTATCGTAGTTTTGTCTCGCGCCAACATTAGCATAGTCTCGCCTTTACTGTCAATTAGTTACTTGTTTACTGTTTTGGGCGGCAAAATTGTATTTGGCGAGCCTTTGCCACCACTGCGGTTGGTAGGCGTGGGGCTAATTATGACGGGAGTAATTTTTGTACTCAGAGGTCAGGCTGGGGGGGTGACTGGTGGCAATTAATACGATTTTAGATTGAATATTGAATAATTTTAGCGGTAGGGTGCGTCGCAATTTAAAATCCATAGTATAAAATCGATCGTTTCATTGCGACGCACCTATTTAGATTTTAGATTTTAGATTGAAGATTGAATAATTTTAGCGGTAGGGTGCGTCGCAATTTAAAATCCATAGTATAAAATCGATCGTCTCATTGCGACGCACCTATTTAGATTTTAGATTTTAGATTTTAGATTTTAGATTTTAGATTTTAGATTTTAGATTGAAGATTGAATAATTTTAGCGGTAGGGTGCGTCGCAATTTAAAATCCATAGTATAAAATCGATCGTCTCATTGCGACGCACCTATGCCATCGCGAATTGAGCAAACCAACTCAAAAATTATGTTGTAGCAACAGTTAAGATAAATGGTATAAGATTGATAATTGAGTGCTGAATTGATAATTTAGGTCGCAGGGTATATGTGAGTCCTCTGTTATGAAATAATCCTGCAATATAGCGGTTTTCAAGCGTGGTGAGGTATGCCCTCTTTGCCCTCTTTGCCCCATGCCCTGTTTGGCCGATGCCCTATGCCCTATGCCCATGAGTAACTCATTTTTTTGAGAAAGGCTATATGTCTCTGTCCTCTGAGTCTATGAATCCACATCAACTATTAATAAGTCGCACGGCAGTTCTTGCTACTATGCACCAAAAAGAACGGGTGATGGCTCCGATTTTGGAACGAGAATTAGGCGTCATAATTAGCGTACCTGCGGATTTTGACACTGACGCATTCGGCACGTTCACCAGAGAAGTTAAGCGTTTAGGTACTCAAATAGAAGCGGCTCGCCAGAAAGCAGAAAAAGCTCTAGAAGTTGCGGGCGAAACTCTAGCATTTGCGAGCGAAGGTACTTTTGGCCCTCACCCAATGATGCCGTATCTGCCAGCCAACAGAGAAATTGTAATTTTATTAGATAGAGCTAACAATATCGAACTTGTCGGCGAATCTTTGTCAGTGGAAACTAATTACAGTCACCAGTTAGTTGCAAGTATAGAAGAAGCCGAGTATTTTGCACAAAAAGCGGGATTTCCCGCACACGGAATGGTGGTTGTAGTTGGCGATGCTGCACTCGGTAAGGGTGAAATTATCAAGGGCATTGCGACAGAAAAAAAACTTTTTGATGCTGTATCAGCAGGCTTGAAAAAATCTTCAACTGGCAAAGTTCACGTCGAAACAGATATGCGGGCGATGTACAATCCCACTCGGATGAAAAATATTGAAAATGCAACTCTCGATTTAGTTAAAAAATTCCAGCAATTGTGCCCGGAGTGCGGTTGGCCGGGATTCGAGATTGCAGACAGGAAAATCGGGTTGCCCTGCGGACTTTGCTATTTTCCGACTCAGCTAGTCCGATCGCAAATTTATCTATGCAAAAACTGCGGTTATACTAAAGAAGAACTGTTTCCCGACGGTCGAGAGACTGCCGATCCCGGTCAGTGTCAGTATTGCAACCCTTAAAAATAAGTTACTAATGATAGCCGTAGCAACAGAACGCAACTGGAAACCCGTTATTAAAGAATTTGAGGCTGTAGTCGGCAAAAACGGCGTAGTGCAGCGCCGTGAAGAATTGATTGTCTACGAGTGCGATGGACTCGCTAGCTACCGCCAGCGCCCCGCCCTGGTGGTATTGCCGCGAACTACGGAGGAAGTGGCAAATGCGGTCAAAATCTGCGATCGCAATTCGATTCCTTGGGTGGCTAGAGGCGCAGGAACGGGGCTTTCCGGCGGCGCTTTACCTGTAGAAAACTGCGTGCTGATTGTCACCGCCCTGATGCGAAAAATCCTGAAAGTAGACTTAGAAAATCAGCAAGTAGTCGTACAACCCGGAGTAATTAATAACTGGGTAACGCAGGCAGTTAGCGGTGCCGGTTTCTACTACGCACCGGATCCTTCGAGTCAAATTGTTTGTTCGATTGGCGGTAATGTTGCTGAAAATTCTGGCGGCGTTCATTGCCTCAAATATGGCGTGACAACCAATCACGTTTTAGGATTGAAATTGGTACTTCCCGACGGTTCGATTGTCGATGTCGGTGGCGAAATTCCTGAGATGCCCGGTTACGATTTAACAGGTGTATTTGTCGGTTCCGAAGGCACTTTAGGAATTGCGACAGAAGTTACTTTGCGAATCCTGAAAGCGCCGGAATCGATTTGCGTTTTGTTGGCAGATTTTCCTAGCATAGAAGCAGCGGGCGAATCGGTTTCCGATATTATCAGTGCGGGCATTATTCCCGGCGGCATGGAAATCATGGACAATATCAGCATCAATGCTGTAGAAGATGTGGTAGCAACTGGTTGTTATCCCCGCGATGCGGCCGCAATTCTGCTCGTAGAAATCGACGGTTTAGAAGTGGAAGTTGCCACAAATAAACAGCGAATCGCCGATATTTGCAAGCAGAATGGAGCGCGAAATATCACCACGGCTCATGACTTGGAAACGCGGATGAAAATTTGGAAAGGGCGGAAAGCTGCTTTTGCGGCGGCGGGTCATCTCAGCCCGGATTATTACGTGCAAGACGGCGTAATTCCCCGCACGCAAATGGCTTATGTTTTGAAAGAGATTGAGGGATTGAGCAAAAAATACGGCTACCGGATTGCGAATGTATTTCATGCGGGAGATGGGAATTTGCACCCGCTGATTTTGTACGATAATTCGGTAAAAGGTGCGCTGGAAAAGGTGGAGGAATTGGGCGGAGAAATTCTCAGGTTGTGCGTGAAAGTTGGCGGCAGTCTTTCGGGGGAACACGGGATTGGTGCTGATAAGAAGTGTTTTATGCCGGATATGTTTTCGGAGGTAGATTTGGAGACGATGCAGTGGGTGCGTCACGTGTTTAATCCGAAAGGTTTGGCAAATCCTGGGAAGATGTTTCCAACGCCGAAGACTTGCGGGGAAGCGGCGAGGGCTAAGGTTGAAGCTATGAAAAAGTTGGAGGGTGCGGAAGTTTTTTAAATGCCCAGTTTGTAGTGAGGACTTCAGTCCTTTGAGTTTGTAGTGAGGACTTCAGTCCTTTCTTATATTTTGATGAAGAAGGACTAAAGTCCTCACTACAAACAATTTTTTTTATTGCTAACCGTGCTAATGTGCGATCGGCATTTTGATGACAAATTCCGTGCCTTTCCCCAATTCTGAAGTGCAATACAATTCCCCTTTGTGTCTTTCTACAATAATTTGATAGCTAATTGACAAACCCATTCCCGTGCCTTTACCAACGGGTTTCGTAGTAAAAAATGTATCGAATATGCGCTGCTTGACTTCTTCAGTTATTCCCGGCCCGGTGTCAGCAATTTTGATTTCTACAACATTGCCGGTAACTTCGGTACAAATTCTAATCTGGCGGAAATTTTCTGGCATTTCTTGAAAATCTTCCCTAATGTTCGGATCGTCTAAAGCATCAATTGCATTGCTGAGAATATTCATAAAAACTTGATTTATCGGCCCGGCGAAACACTCTACAAGCGGCAAATTTCCGTATTCTTTGACAATTTGAATTGGTGGCATTTCGCCGTTTCCTTTCAAGCGGTGATTGAGAATTAACAGCGTGCTGTCAATACCTTCGTGGAGGTTAACGGGTTTCATCTGTGAATCGTCGTGCCGCGAAAAGTTCCGCAGCGACTGCACAATCTGGCAAATGCGATCGACGCCTACGCTCATTGAAGACATGATTTTGGGTAAATCTTCAGCTAAAAATTCGAGTTCGTTCTCTGCTGTTTCTTGTTGAATCTCAGCAACTGGATTGGGATAATGTTGTTGGTAAAGTTCTAGGAGGTGAAATAAGTCTTGGATATAATCTTTGAGGTAAGCGAGATTGCCGTGAATGAAGCTGACGGGGTTGTTGATTTCGTGAGCCACTCCGGCAATCAGCAATCCCAAACTGGACATCTTTTCGCTTTGAACTAATTGGGAATGAGTATTTTTTAGTTCGTCAAGTGCTGCTGCTAGTTGTGCTGATTGTTCTCTGCTTTGTGCTTCGGAATTTCGCAAGGATTCTTCGGCTTGTTTGCGATCTGTGATGTCTCTCTGTACGCCGATGAAATGAGTTAATTTGCCTGTTTTGTCGCGCACTGGAGATATTGATAAAGCATTCCAAAAAACTGTTCGATCTTTGCGGTAATTTTTTAATATTACCTGACATTCGCTTTCGGTTGTCAAGGCTTGGCGGATTATTTCTAATGCCTCGGAGTCGGTATCGCTTCCTTGTAAAAATCGGCAGTTTTTGCCGAGAATTTCTTCCCGTCGATAGCCTGTCATGCTTTCAAAGGCGGGATTGCAATAAATAATTGGATATTCTGGCTTGGTGGCGTCAGCAATGGTAACTCCGGTGCTGGTAGCAGCCATAGCCCGATCGTACAACCAAAGCATTTCTTCTGCGCGCTTGCGATCGGTAACGTCCCGCAACGTTGCTAAATAAGCCATTTCTCCCTCCCATTCCGTTTCCACCACCCGCATTTCTACTACAGCATTTGCTTTGTGCCTGCGAATAGCCTCAACTTCTGTTTGCACGACACGCATCCCTGCTGCTTCTGTTTCTCCAACTTGGGGAATAATATCCGTGTCCATTTCAATGTCGCAAGCTGAACCTTCTACTACCAAATTGCCAAAAAATGCTTGACCTAAAAGTTCTTCTGCTTTGCAGTTAAATAGCGCTTCTGCTGATGGGTTGGCAAAACATACAAGCCCTTGCTTATTGACGATTGCGATACCGTCAGCATTTTTGGCGATCGCATTCCGAAACCGAGATTCGCTAGCTTTCAAGTCCTGTTCTAACTGTTCAATTACTTCCTGCATCTGTTGCATTTCGCAAATACTAATACTGTCAGATTGTCCAAAATTGGATTCTATGCAATCATCGGCTATTTTTTGGGGTAACTCTTGACAGTCCATTCTATTGTTCATATTTTTAGAAAGTGTTTTGTGGCTACTTCTAATATTACTGACCTTATTTCCTGAATCAGCTTCATGAAAAAACATATTTAAACCTACCATTTTTTTATTAAGGTGTTGCGATCGCGAAATTTTTATTTTAATCTAGGCAGAAAACAATTTCCCTTCGATGCTAACACATTACTTTTATGATTCATCCTAAAATATTTTTGAAATTTAATATTTATCTCCATGGAATGATCTATTCCACTTGAGTAAGTAATTTCAAAAACATCGGGATTTACGTAGTAGGAAAACTAACCATTAAGGCGAGAAATGGCTTCAATCAGCCTCCTAGGGGACAAAATAACACTATCGACTCCCCTGTTATAAATATTTAGAAGCAATTGCCAAGTATAAATTATTATATGATTTTGAAGTAAGTCCGCTGGCTCACAAGCAGGCTCATGCTTGAAGTCTCAGGAAATAATCACAATTACCAATTAGCAAATTATCTACCTGCCGCCAGATTTGATATAGAATGTAACCTGTCTATTTTTGCGATCGCAATTTCAAACCAATGGCACGTCTAGCACTTCTGAGCGTCTCCAATAAAACCGGGCTAATCGACTTAGCGCGCAGTCTAGTAGAAGAATTTGAATTTGACATAATTAGCAGCGGCGGGACAGCAAGCGCCCTCAAAGAAGCAGGAATCCCTGTCACGAAAGTTGCAGAATATACTGGTTCTCCCGAAATTTTGGGCGGGCGAGTCAAAACACTTCACCCGCGAATCCACGGAGGTATTTTAGCACGCCGCGATGTAGCGCAAGACATCGCGGATTTAACGGAAAATCAAATTCGGACGATCGATCTAGTTGTAGTCAATTTGTATCCCTTTGAACAGACTATTGCCAAACCTGGAGTTACTCTAGCTGACGCGATCGAGAATATAGATATCGGCGGGCCGGCGATGCTGAGAGCTTCAGCTAAAAATCACGCTCATTTGACAGTTTTGTGCAATCCAGACCAGTACAATACTTATTTAGCAGAACTGCGACAAAATGGCGCGGAAGCATCCTTAGAGTTTCGGCAAAAATGTGCGTTAGAAACATTTCAGCATACAGCAAATTACGATCGCGCGATCGCCAATTATCTCAGCAGCCAATCCGAGCCAGAATCGAAGCTACCACAGGAGTTTAGCGTATCGGGAACCGAGCTGCAAACACTCCGCTACGGCGAAAACCCCCACCAAGCAGCCACCTGGTATCAAAGCGGAAATGCACCGACAGGCTGGACAACTAGCACCATCCTGCAAGGCAAAGAATTGAGCTACAATAATTTAGTAGATTTAGAAGCAGCAAGGCGGCTAATTGTAGAATTTCCCGAGACTCCCGCCGCCGCTATTCTGAAGCATACAAATCCTTGCGGTACAGCCTTGGGTTCGACTATTTCCGAAGCGTATCAAAAAGCTTTTGATACAGATTCAGTCTCAGCTTTTGGTGGAATTGTTGCCCTGAATCGCCCGATTGATGCTGCTACTGCAACGGCGCTAACTCAAACATTTTTAGAATGTATCGTCGCCCCAGGGTGCGAACCAGAAGCGGAAGAAATTATCAAGAAAAAGGCGAAAGTTCGAGTATTAATTTTGCCGGATTTGACTCCAGGGCCAGCGCAAACTGTTAAGGTAATTGCAGGCGGTTTGCTGGTACAAGAATCGGATAATCTAGTAGAAGAAACTAGCAAATGGCGCGCCGTTACCGAGAAGCAGCCGACTGCGGGAGAGTTGGAAGAATTGCTGTTTGCTTGGAAAGTGGCGAAACACGTTAAATCAAATGCGATCGTTGTGACGCGCGATCGCACTACAATCGGTGTCGGCGCCGGACAAATGAACCGCGTGGGATCGGTTAAACTAGCGTTGGAACAAGCGGGAGAGAAGAGCAAAGGAGCTATTTTGGCTAGCGATGGCTTCTTCCCCTTCGATGATTCCGTCAAAACGGCTGCCCAAGCGGGAATAATTGCGATCGTCCAACCGGGAGGAAGTATGCGCGACAAAGATTCGATCGCAGCAGCCAACCAACTCGGAATTACAATGGTTTTCACTGATATCCGGCACTTTTTGCATTAGGAATAATACCTATAGCTTTTCTTAATTGTGTACGATAGTGTAGGGATATAATAGTGTTCATTGGTCTTAACTTAAGTCTAAAAGCTTTGAATCTCTCGTTAGTATCCGAGTCTAGATCCCCCTAAATCCCCCTTAAGAAGGGGGACTTTGAAAACACTTTTATCGTTACTAAGACGGGAGACTTTGAGACTCTTGTCCCCCCCGACCTAAGGGGGGTTAGGCAGGGTGGTTTTATTGTCGTCAGACAAATTAGGTACGTTGTTGGGCTTCAGCCCTCTTTCCTAATCTTATAAAGAGGGCTAAAGCCCAACAACGTACCTTGGCCCAGACGCGAACCAACCTGCTTCTTAAGAGGGGCTAGCGGGGGATCGAGAAGACTGTGACACCAATCAAAACTGTTATATCCCTAACCAGTACCCAGTTGTATCCTTCAAAAATTATGACTTACAGCGAACAGCAAATTAAACCCCAAGACGTAAAAGTTAAAATCCTGCTTACCGGCGGACATCAGTGCACCATTACGCTCAAATCCGACACACCATTATTGCACAGCCTTGTCAAAGCATTAGTCGATCGCCCGCAACAGACAGTAGGTTTTTCCACCTTATTCCAAATCCCCATAGACGACGGGCGTTCCAGCCTTTCCTTTCCCGCCGAACATCTCGTCGGATTAGTCACCGAACCCCCAATTTTCTTGCAGCAACCGCAACCGCAGCAGCCAGCAATCCCCCTAGAAATTGTCCCAGAAATTCCCGCAGAAATTCCCGCAGAAATTCCCGCCCCCGCACCCGTAAATGACGATTTAATATCTCGCTACGCCCAAATAGATAACTTTTTGACAACCGCAGAAAAGAACAAACTAATTAAATATGTTTTAGCCAAAGAATCAGAATTTGTAACTACCAGTACCTCAACAAATGCCGAAGATTACCGTCGCTCAATGGTGCTCCACTCCTTCCCGGAATTTTCCACACTGATGGTAAATCGCATTAAAGCAATTCTCCCCGATGTGCTGCGTAAATTAAATATCCCAGAATTTGCGCTGGGTGACATAGAAGCTCAATTAACAATGCACAATGACAACAACTTTTACAAACTTCATAACGATAGCGGTTCGCCAGATACCGCCAGTAGATTTTTTACTTACGTTTATTATTTCAACCGAGAACCTAAGGCTTTTTCAGGCGGGGAATTGCTGATTTACGACAGCAAAGTCGAGAACAATTTTTATGTTGCAGATGAGACATTCAGAAAGGTTGAGCCTCGGAATAATAGCATTGTATTTTTTCTGAGTCGCTATATGCACGAAGTTTTGCGAGTCAACTGTCCCTCGAAAGCTTTTGCTGATAGTAGGTTTACTATTAATGGCTGGGTGCGAAAAGCGGATTGAGATGAGATTTGCAGGTTAAGCTGGGTGCGTAAAGCAAATTGATACACGATTTGTGGATTAAGGAATGAAAATTCAATAATTTCAGCATCTTTACGCCCGCTAGCTTTGCAGGCAAGGATTGAAAGATCGAGATTGCTTAAGTTATTAAATTGCCATTCCTAAGATAAAACGGCGGTTGAAACCGCGTCTACAAAAACAAAACCCGCCTCCGCGGGTTGAAGAATGGACGGTTAACATTACGTTTTTTATTGACACCGCATTTTCTTTACACCGCGGAGACGGCGGTTAAAACCGCGTCTACAAAAACAAAACCCACTCCAAGCGGGTTAAAGAATGGATGGTTAACATGATATTTTTTTGTTGACACCGCCTTTTCTTCAGTCTGCGGAGACGGCGGTTAAAACCGCGTCTACAAAAACAAAACCCGCCGATGCGGGTTAAAGAATGGATGCTTAACATGATATTTTTTTGTTGACACCGCCTTTTCTTCAGTCTGCGGAGGCGGCGGTTAAAACCGCGTCTACAAAAACAAAACCCGCCGATGCGGGTTAAAGAATGGATGGTTAACATGATATTTTTTTGTTGACACCGCCTTTTCTTCAGTCTGCGGAGGCGGCGGTTAAAACCGCGCCTACAAAAACAAAACCCGCCGATGCGGGTTAAAGAATGGATGGTTAACATGATATTTTTTTGTTGACACCGCCTTTTCTTCAGTCTGCGGAGGCGGCGGTTAAAACCGCGTCTACAAAAACAAAACCCGCCGATGCGGGTTAAAGAATGGATGCTTAACATGATATTTTTTTGTTGACACCGCATTTTCTTTACACCGCGGAGACGGCGGTTAAAACCGCGTCTACAAAAACAAAACCCGCCGATGCGGGTTAAAGAATGGATGGTTAACATGATATTTTTTTGTTGACACCGCCTTTTCTTCAGTCTGCGGAGGCAGACTTGGTTTGACAAGACGCGGTTTCAACCGCCGTCTGCTTGGTTTGACAAGACGCGGTTTCAACCGCCGTTTACGTCTCCCGCGATGCTATATTTACTCTTGTGCTCCTGCACTTTTGAGCAATTTCACGACAGTCGAATAACCTTTAAATTCAGCTAACATTAAAGCTGTATAATTTCCCGGATTTTTGTGATTTAACTCTGCACCAGCAGCGATTAAAATCTTAACTGCATCAGCATAACCCCGATGGGCGGCCCACATCACAGCAGTTGCGCCGGATTCATCGAGCAAGTTGACATCTGCGCCTTTTTCGACTAATATTTGGACGATCGCCAGATAACCGCGATCGCACGCCTTCATTAAAGCAGTTTTCCCCAAATCCGCTGGGATATTCGGATCTGCACCGCCGTCAAGCAAGGCTTTCACCGTTTCAGTATGTCCGTGAAACGCAGCTAGAGTCAAAGCTGTCTCGCCAAAGTTTTTAGCATTCAGGAAATCTGGGCGATTTGAGTTTACTTTTTGCAGCAAAGCCGATACGATAGCACTGTGACCGTGAACAGCCGCCACCAGCAAAGGCGTATCGCCCAACCGATTTCTCGAACCGACATAAGCACCTCGGTTTAACAGCAATTCCACCACATCTTGACAGCCTTCAACCACGGCAAAATTCAACGCAGTTTCGTCATCTCTGTCCTTCGCGTTGATATCCGCGCCAGCATCTAGTAATATATGTGCGATCGCTCCATTTCCCCCAGCAGCAGCAGCCATCAAAGCCGTCCCGCCATCTCCACTTTTGACATTCGCATTAGCACCCGCAGCCAGGAGAGCTCGCACCGCATCAACATTACCGCAATCCGCAGCCAAAGTTAAAGCAGTTTCGCCCTCTTTGTCGCGAATTTCCAAATCAGCACCAGCGGCTAGCAGCATCTCGACTACCGCCAAATTGTCCGCCGTAGCAGCCTGCATCAAAGGAGTTTTGCTCTGTAGATTTTTAAGATTAACATCCGCACCGCGATCGAGCAAAATTCGGACAATTTTAGCGCTACCTTGACTGATAGCTGAAAATAGCATAGAATTATCAGCAACAGCACCCCCATCAGCCAAAGCTTGAACAACAGCTTCATGTCCCGAACAAGCAGCTATTTTGAGAGCCGAATCTCCATCTTTATCTCGAACATTCACATCAGCCTTAGCATCCAGTAACAACCGGATAACATTGATATCGCCTTTGAGAGAAGCAGCCATCAAAGCCGTACTTCCATCATCATTTTTAGCATCAACATCAGCACCCGCAGCCAACAACAGCCGCATAACATCAGCCTGTTTGTTAGCCGCAGCCAACATCAAAGCCGTGAGGCCAAAACGCCTGCTTGCGAGGTTGACATTAGCGTCATTGTTTAGTAAAATACGCACGATTTCCGTATAGCCCTTTTGGGCGGCAAACATCAAAGCCGTCGTCCCCTCAGAGTCTTTGGCGTTAGCGTCAACCCCTTTAGCTAGTAAAGCTTGGACGTGAATAATGTTGCCAGTCTTGGCAGCTTGGATCAATACAGCGTCTTGTTTAGTGGCAGGCATAATAGTCTCTCATACCGTATATTTGTACCGTCGCACGAGAGGGACTTACTGGTATGCTAAGTTTTATGAAGTATATTTACAAATCCTCAAAACGCCATGAATCTCGAAATTCCGCAGTCTGTGAAAGTTTGGAGTCAATTCTTCCACCCAGTTTTAATGTGGGTGTTGCTAGCAATCTCATTTTATGCTTTGTATCTCGGCGTTCAAATCCGCCGTACCAGAAGTGCCGAAGGCGAAGTCAAGAAAGAGTTAATTAAGGGCAAATTCAATATCAAGCACCATCAGATGGGCTCCTTGCTGCTAGGCTTGATGGTAACAGGTGCGATCGGCGCAATGGCAGTCACCTACATCAACAACGGCAAACTATTTGTCGCCCCGCACTTAATAGCAGGGTTGGGAATGACCGTCATAATTGCCATTTCAGCGTCTCTGACTCCGTTTATGCAAAAAGGTCAAGATTGGGCGAGATACACTCACATCGTTCTAAATGTGGGGCTGTTGGGGCTATTTGGCTGGCAGGCATTAACAGGTGTAGAAATCCTGCAAAGAATCATCAGTAAAATGTAACCGTTAGAGTACGATTCAGGACTTGCGCGCGGATGTCCAGAAACCGGGTTTTTCACGCGTTTACTTCGTTGTAGGCGTAAATTCTGCTAAAAACCCGGTTTCTTTAATCGTAACAGTCGTAGGGTGTGTCGCGATCGACAATCCCTCGATCGCGATCGACAATCTCACAGCGACGCACCTTGGTTATTCAACAGTTGAATAAACAACCCTATCTTTTAGTCTTTCCCAACAGTCGTAAGGTACATCGCCCTCAGATTATCAATGGAATTAATTAATTTTTATAATCGCGACGCACCCTATAGCGGTTCTCAAAAAAGTGATATATTCGCTATGCCCTCTTTGCCCGATGCCCTCTTTGCCCTCTATGCCCGATTCCCGATGCCCGATTCCCGATGCCCGATTCCCTATTCCCATGAGTACCTCATCTTTTTGAGAAAGGCTATACAAAAAATCAAAGCCATGCTAGAAACCCTCATCAACTATTTTGTTTACACCACCAAAGGCCATATTACAAAAAACCAATTAATCAAATTCTTATATTTAGCCGACCTTTATGCTGTCAAATGGACAAACAAACAACTTACGCAGCTCAATTGGCGTTATTATCACTATAGTCCTTGGAACGAAGACATAATAGTCGCCTTAAATCAAATGAATGGCAAAACAATTGTTCAAGAATTTGTGGGAGAAACTATATTTATCCGACTTGGTGCCGAAGCAGGTAATATCGACGATCTAGAATTGCCCATAGGACTAAAACTAATGCTGGAAAACATTCGCAGAGAATGGGCAGGTTCAGGACAGGAGAAAAGCCAGAAGTTACTAAAGTATATCTACAGCACTGCGCCAATGATGGAGGTTAAAGATAGCCATCAACAAGATCAAGTGGTGAGGCTGAATCTAGAGACAGAAAGACAAAAATTAATCAATGAATTAGGGTGATAATGTGGCTGGAAAAACACCTCGTCAAGGTTGGATTTATTTAGTGAATCCCCAGAAAGTATCTCTTCGTTGCCAACACAATCACAATCACATTTATGATTTAAATGAACCATACGAGATGGAATGCCAGACAGTTGATTGTAAACTAATAGTTAATTCTCGTAGGGTTTTGCGGGGAGAACATCATTATCTCTTTTGGGAAATTGACCAATTTCAAGATAAGTCTGAATGCTTACAAACTTTTACGGTGATTCCCTTAACTTTCCAAGAAACCTGCAAAGGTTTACCAACAGCATATCCCATTAACTCGACCAGCAAAAATGGTCTCGATCGCAATTCATTGGCTTTAGTGCATCAGATATGTACAGTTGATGCTAATTGTTTTAAGGACTCCCAAGGAAATTGGCTCGATCGAGTCGGACAAGTGGATAAAGGAGATAAGGAGTCGATAGAGGAACGTTTAAAGTATTTTTTGAATCTTGGGAATAATTCTAGTGATGATTGGTTGATGAACAATGTGTCTGTGGAAGTTTTAGAGAAAGTCTTTGATTATTTGCCGAAGGATATGACGAAAAAGATTGATTTAGAAAAAGTCATAAGCGATCTAGAATTATGGTAATATTATTTCCCGTCGATTACCATTACAAAAACGGTTCGTAGTGCGGACTTAAGTCCGCAGCCGTAATGCGGATTAAGTCCGCATTACGAACCTTACTTATTGCAGTCAATCGACCGGACATGATATAATATCAACTATCTCTGAACTTGCACTTAATTTAGCCACAGAATATAATCCCAACCACGGAGAGATAAAACTTCTTCATTTCTGAGAGAAGAGAATTAACCAAACCGTATCGAGTTATAAATTGTCATTGCGAGGGACGAAGCAATTGCAATATCTATTTTTCCTAGGTTTTCCAGGGGTGCGGAATGGGGATTATAAACCCTAATACAATTGGTTCGATCGCTGGGAATGTGAGTCCTCTGATTGATGCGGACTAAAGTCCTCACTACGAACCTTTATTTGCGGACTAAAGTCCTCACTACGAACCTTTAAGAAGGACTAAAGTCCTCACTACGAACCTTTACCTGACGTTGGGGGTTGCGAATTTTGACAACCAGCGGTTTTTCAGTTTCTTTAAGTGCGATCGCCTTAAATTATCCACCAACCGCCGCAACTGATCCAAATTTCCCGCTTCGCCACCGTACTTCCACCGCACGTAAGCTTGCGAAACTTCCTCAATTACCTCAGCTTCATCGGTTGCATGATGGCCGCGCATTGCCTCAGCATACTCCAAAGGCGTTTGAGCTTTCTGCTTGGGAAATCCCCGACTCGCCAAATCCTGCAACATTTGCTGATAAACCCCTTCCACGGGCGCCAACTTACCCAGCCAGCGCCGGTAGCGCCACTTGCGCCACCCTTGCCACATTAACCAGCCAATGAAGCCAAATGCGATCGCACTAATTAACCCAGTAAACAACCCAACCCAACCCTTCGCAAACTGCCCCAAAAACCAGCCCACAATCAAACTAATCCAGCGAATTACAAAACCGATGACTGAATCTAATCCGCTTCTCAGAGGCGTTGGTAGCCAACCCGCGATCCACTTCCAAAACGATTCCAGCGCGCTAAAAGTCTGGTTATCTTCCACCGAAGCGGGAATCAGTGGATAACCTGGAATCGGATTAAAACCAAACCAGCCGTAATTGGGAAAATATACTTCCGTCATCATGAAAGCGTCGGTATTTTTCACCACATACAAACCAGTAAACGGGTTGAACTCCCCCGTATCGAAACCGCCAGCCACTCGCGCCGGAATCCCGATCGATCTGAGCATAATTGCCAGTACCGTCGCAAAGTGATCTGGATATCCACCAGTCACTTTTTTGCCATCCTGGGTGTTTTGATAGCCAAACAGAAAACCCTCAACCAAATCTTCAGTTTCTTCTAAATAAGGCAAGGCTTTTTCAATTTTATAATTAGGGTTTTGCTTCAAATATTGAGCTAAATACAAAGCTTTTTCGTAGGGAGAGTCGATCGCCCTTTCCGACTTAGCTACTCTAGTTCTAGCCTGCAAAATTTCCTCAGTTTTTGCCCGCACCTTGGCTGCAATTTTCGGCGGCACGTTCAAATAGAACTTGCGAATGTTTTTCGGGTAATCTGTACCAGTTTTATTCAACTCAGCCCGCTCGCGGAAAGGCACATTAGAAATCACCGTATAAGTCACGCCCTCTCCCAATTCCGCAGGCGCTCGCAAACCCCCCTCCGCATCAACCGCCACCTCTGGACTTGGAAAATAAAGTTCCTTTGGTTTGTTTAAAGCCGGAATCAAATTCGGCAACTGAGCAATAATAGTATAACTTTGAATCACCTCTTGAGTCCGAGGCGCATTCGGAAATGGATTCAGGTAAAATTGATAAGACCAGCTAGGTCTAGTAACCTTTTGAGCTTGTTCGTTGCGAGAAATTTCCCAACCCTGACCAGTGTACTTGTCAAAGCCCAACACCCGCCAAAAACCCGCCGCTTGCGATCGCACCCGCATCACCACTTGGGGTTTCATTTCCCCCCGCAAATTCTGATTGATGCGCTGGTTGAAACCGTAATAAAAAGTAGAGTCCACCTCTCCTGGCCCTTTGTCTGGGTTTCTCCCCCTTCCTCCGCCAGTCCCTTGTTCATTTCCCCCTCTGACATACCCCGGATTTAAAATGCTGCGCGAGTCAAATTCCCCCTGATATTCAATGGGAGCACTGACAGGAAAAGTCCGCAACTGATAGCCTGGGAGGCGCGGCAAAAACGCAAAAATAGTCAGCCCCAACCCAACAGTTATCGCTAGCAGCCAACCAAAATACTTGGGGGATAGAGTAGCAGCAAATAGTGACCAGTTCTTATTTTTGGCTGCACCTTCTACTTTCTGCTTGCTATCGTCTGCTTTGGAAAGTCCCAAGCGCGATCGATAATCCAACACCAAAGTCGGCAGCGCTAAAGCCAAAAACACCACTAGCAACGGCCCAAAAGTCAGCGTTTGACTGATAGTCGCCGCTACACTCAACAAAATCAACCCGATCACGATCGAATAGCCCAAATCTTTGCGGCGGGGCAAATCGAAGCTGTGCAGCACTTGAATGTGAATTAACAGTTGCGCCAAAACTAACCGGGTATCGTTCAATTCCCCTATCAAACGGGTAAAAAAAGCGAACAGCGCCACCAGCATGGCAATAGCTATGCAGAACTTAGCAGCTACATTGCGATCGCGGCGGCGGTACCAACTCCAAGTTGCTCCCACAATGCTAACAGGCACAGCCCACAGGTTCAGCGCTTCTTCAGCAGCAACATCTGTCGCCACAATCCCCACAATTACCAACAACTGAACCAGGATTCGCAGCAGTAAAGAATCCTCAATCACCGGCGGAGGCATCGCCTCAATCTGCTCCCACAGCTTACCCAAAACAGGTATTTTTCGCAGGTTATCAGTTGTCATGTGCACCCATCCAAGTCAGTCGATTGTAGATTTTAGATTTTAGATTTTAGATTAACTCCACAGATAAATCTGAGACGGTTTTAACTAAAATCTAATTTTTTTGGCTTCCCACGAGCGAGGTCGGGGGATTGAATTTGTTTTTGTGTGTGTGAGGTCAAACCACAGAGTAAAAATATACATGATTTACTCTAATTGTATTTTTTTAGTTGCTATCTTGTCCTGACAAAACTGGACGAATAGCAAACATCAGAGGTCTAGTCTCGAAGTTTTGGAATCGAACTTCTAAGGCATAAATCTTATCCGGTTGCGGATCGAACAACTCCACACTTAAATGCCCGGAATTCGGACGATGTGCAGTTGCTTCAGCATCTCCTCCCTTGAGTTCCAAACTTCCTCCCCCAGGAAATTCGCATTCAACTCTTAAACACGGCCTTGGTGGTTCTGTATTGCGGTTGGACAGGTATTGAGCTTGCAGAGTCAGCGAACCCAAAGCTGTCAACCATTCTCGGGAAACCGGCGGCTGATTTACAGGACAATCCAAAGTTAGAGAGTCAATGATTTCTCGGGCGGCCAACAGCGACATCAGCATTTGTTGATCGGTAGTTGCCTCGGAGTAATTCGGTAAATCTTCTACTTCTGAAGCTGTAATTCCTCTTGTCGCACCCAGGAGTACGATACCAGCTAATTCGTTAAGTTCCTGAGACTGATCCGGAAACAAGCTATCTACAGCGCGGACTAACTTTGCTCCTTCCCGCAGTGACAACATTACCAATTCCTGACAAGGTTCTAGCAGTTGAGCAAAAACCCCTTGGGCGATCGGAATTGGCAGGCGACCCCATCTAATATTTTGTAGTTGGGGAGTCCAGATATGTAGGGGGGGAACCCATTGGGGGGCTACATCGTCTGGGTAGTCGTGGTCGTAACTTTTAATTTCTGTTTCCCAGGGGAACAGAGGCGGGTTGGATTCGATTTCGGCTCTAAGCCTTTCTTTTAACAAGGTCTGAAAACGGTCTTGCACGGTCGGTATATCTCCAATAGTCAGCGGTTGTGCGGGTGCATTGCTGTGCGCCCTCACTTGATAATCCAGCGGGTCTGGTTCGTCCCATTCCCAGTATTCCACCCCAGAATTGTCTTCGTTGCCCCACTCTTCTGAATAAGGGGGCAGATTGAAGTTCTCCTCATCTTCGCTAGAGGCATTCTCGATCGGCGCCTGCAATACCCAGTCTAAGAAATGGCGCTCGAAAGCCTCTGCATCCCTGTTCGTTTCGTTATTCATCACTAGATGCCCCTTCTCCGGAATCTGAACGATTTCGTAATTCCCAGGCAAGTTCGAGTAATTTAAACCACCGTTTCTGTACCTGGGCTACCGTGCTGCCGAGGGTTTGCGCGATCGCTGACTCTGACAGACCCTGTTGCTTCAACTTTAACAAACGCTGCCCCTCTGGGCCGATTTGCTCGCCAAAGATCTGCCACTGGGAAGGCAGCAAACCCAGATTTTTATCTAAGTCTGCTTCCAGCCACTGGTGAACCAGTTCCCAGCGGTGCGACATGGCAAACCTGAGCAAATGGTACTTAAAGCGTTGCTGCAAATAGTCTCTTTGACGGGGAGTTATGTTTAGAAGCGACTCTATTTCATTAGTCGGCAAGTCTTGCAAGCGCAATATGAAATAATCAGCGCATTCTTGTTGGTTGCGCTCTTTCAAATACGCCACTAATTCATCAATCACATTTTGCCGCAGAGATTCTGACTCTTCGCCTTGGGGGCGAATTGCCGAGGAACCCTGTCCTGCCATCGCTTCCCGCACCGAGTGCACCGACGTGTCGTTCCAAGTTTGGTCGGAATCTGAAGCCCCTCCATCGGCGGCTTGTTCCATATCCACCGAGGTTTCTTTGGGTTGCTGCTGGGAAAAGGTTTGGGCCCGCAAAATAATTAGTTGCTGGCTCCGGTTGCGAGGTAAGGGAATGCGCCGTTTGCCAAAACGCTCTACAAAGGCCATGTACTCTGCTAGTTCTAAGCGAGTGCGAGGACTGTAGGTAGGTGGCAGTTGGGTTTCCCGCCGGAATGCCTTTAAAGCTTCCAGATAAAATCCTTGCAAGAAATCTTTGATCAGTTCTACTCGCGCCTGATAGCTAGACTGCACCTGTGGAGGGGTGATGTAGCGATAGACGATCGCGCTGAGGGTACTGTGCAATTCTACTCGCCCGGGCCCGGAGCCTAAACTATAATAGTGGAGGCATTGTTGCAAGCGGTGCTGAGCTAGGCTCTGGGCTGAACCCTCTATGTCTCCGGAGTTTTGAATCCGCTGACTTTCTGTGCATATCCTGTTGACTTCTGCTGCGAGTCGCCCTGCTACATCTTGGCAGTTTTGCTCAGACGCGCGAGTGGACTTTTTGAGTTCGTCTAACAGCAGTTGAAATATGGTTTCCACGCTCTGGCAGATTTCCCGCATGATTGTTTACAGCTCACATTGAAATTAGCACAGTTAGTAGCAGTATGGAGATTTTTTTTCTACCGCTACTTGCTCCGGGATTCCCGGCACAGGACAAACTGCAATGTCCTCGATCTCCTGTTCTACAAAAACAGTGACGGCTGTTTTTTCTTGATGTGTCCCAGATGTACTATCCGCCACCAACCAGGTTTAATCAGGGGTTTTTGGTAGTGAGGACGAGATAATTTTTAGCAGAAACCGTTTTTTTTTCGTACATAAATATAAAATTTGGATCCGCCACCGACACCAGCATCAATTAAATCGAGCATGAGGCACGATATTTTTCGACTTGAAGGGTCAAGGGTGAATCAATCTAAAAAATGCAGAATTTTTGCTAAAAAAGGCTATATTTGGGTATTGTAAAACTTCATTCAGTTTGTAAGCAGGGATAAGCGATTATGGTATTGTGTAGTCAGGATGTTAAAAATAAAACTATCAAACTATGCTAAAGCAATAAGTATAAGTTACACAACCCCCCGCATGGCGAGGCTTCCAAGCCCTCTAGCGTTGCCACATCCAGCACGACAGACAGAAAGTCGTTTGATTATAGTTGACTACTCCCCACAATCGCCGAACTGAAAGACAGAGGTTCAGAATGCAGCTAACAGAACGTCACATCATCAAATCTACCGAACACCGTTTTGCTCAGATTGACGAACTAGCTTTTAAATCGAAGAATCTCTACAATGCTGCCAATTATGCGCTCCGTCAAAGTTTCATTTATGGATGGGGCTACATCAATTACAACGAAATGAATCGCTTGATGAAATCTCACGAAGCTTACAAAGCAATGCCCGCCAAAGTAAGCCAGCAAATCTTGATGTTGTTAGATAAAAACTGGAAATCTTTTTTTGAAGCTCTCAAAGCTTACAAAAAAGATGCCTCTAAATTTACGGGTCGTCCAAAACTACCTAAGTACAAAGATAAAGTAAAAGGTCGAAACATCCTGGTTTATACGATTCAAGCAATTAGCAGCAGGCAGTTGAAAAGTGGAATCATTAAACTGTCGGGTACTGAGATTTCAATCAAAACCAAAATAAATCCCGAACAAATCTGTCAAGTTAGATTGGTTCCCAAATGCGATGCTTATGTAATTGAGGTAATTTACAATGAACCGGAGTCCACCGCTAGAATTAACAACTTCGTAGCTAGTATTGATTTGGGACTGGACAATTTAGCGGCGCTAACTTCAAATCAACCGGGATTTATCCCTTTGTTGATTAACGGGCGACCATTAAAGTCAATTAACCAGTTCTACAACAAACGTAAAGCCCAATTGCAGTCTCAATTAAAAGGAAATCGCTCCTACTCATCACGGATTCAACGCTTGACCCGGTGTCGCCACCAAAAAGTAGATAATTACTTGCATCACACCAGCCGATTAATCGTCGATATTTTGACGGCGCATCAAATTGGGACGCTAATAATTGGCAAAAATGCACAGTGGAAAACCGGAATTGAATTGTCCAAACGAACTAATCAAAACTTTGTCAGTATTCCTCACGCTAGACTAATTGAGATGTTGGAATACAAAACTAGATTGGTGGGAATTAAAGTGATAGTTCAAGAAGAATCTTACACCTCTAAGTCGAGCTTTTTGAACCTAGATCCAATTCCTGTGTACGGACATACTGATGCGTCGAATGTCATATTTAGTGGCAGGCGAATCAAAAGAGGATTATACAGAACATCAGTCGGTAAATTAATTAACTCCGATGTTAATGGTTCTTACAACATCCTCAGAAAAGCAATCCCAAATGCTTTTAGCAATGGGATAGAGAGCTGCGTACTTGGGCCGAGGCGGGTCAATCCGCTCAAAGTAAAAGCGAAGGGGGAGGGATTTAACGCCTCCCGTGTCATGTAATAAATGACTATACTTTTACCAGCTATATGTTTCATATTTATCAATCAAATTTATGGGACTTCAGATTTCGCATTTTAGCTTAATATGGGGCAGTGCCAGTTATTACATACTTGCACCTTCACCCGTTACCCTGACATTATTAAACCTCAAATCTCAAATTAACTGACTGATGGATTTAGATCTACAGATTCAAGCACTAATCGAGCAAGCTCCGCCTGACGGTTCGACGCCACAAATCTTAAAGGCGATCGCCCCGGCGCTGGTTTTAATTGCCCAACAGCTACAGCACCTCGAATACTCGATCCTGCAATCGGTAGACGAAAGTTGGGCGATCGTAGTTTTGAGCAATCTCAAGCAACCGGGACAGGAGAAGAAGGTGATTTATGCTTTTCCCACTCTTAAAGATGCGTCCTCGGCTGCGGCGGCTGGGGGCGGGAGCGTCAAGCCCGTACAGTTGCCTGTCACTCACATTTTATTTCAGATGATTGCTCTTGAAGGTCTCGACAGTATTGTTTTTTTTGAAAATCCCGGCAATCAAGAAGTCGGGGTGGAAATCCCTCGCCGACAAGTGCAGGACTTAATCAATGTTTACTTGCAACAGTATCGATCGGCTCCACCGTCGGATATTGCTTAAACAAATCAATTTGTTATTAATTGGCGATCGGGCATTAGGCCTCGGGTATTACCCATTACCAATTACCCATTACCAATTAGTGTCAACTTAAGACTGAAACCATTGATAAATCTAGCTTGACGCTGAGTCTAAATCCCCCTAAATCCCCCTAAATAAGCGGGACTTTGAGAAAATTCTTGTTCCCCCCTTAAGAAGGGGGGTTAGGGGGGATCTGGGCCTCAGCGTCAAAGCAGTCTGGGACTACATTTGACCTGGTTGTTTACACCAATTACCCATTACCAATAAAGTGCAACTTTTTAACCTCTAATACAGCCGGCTCAAAACGTAATCTGCCAAATCAATCAAGGCTTGACGGGATTCTGAATTCGGCAGCCCAGCTAAGTATTCGACAGCTTTTTGTGCGTGATTTGTTGCTAGTTCTCGCGATCGCTCTATGCCCCGAGACTCGTGTACCAGTGCCAGAGCCTGCTCTAGATCTCCTTCTTGGGCGAATTCGCGTTCTATGAGAACTTCCAAATAAGGCTTTTCTTCTAGGGCAAATAGCGCTGGTGCTGTCAGATTACCGCCGATCAGATCCGAGCCTGCGGGTTTCCCCAAAGTTTCCGTTGAAGCAGTGAAATCCAATATATCATCTACTATTTGGAATGCTAAACCAATGTTGCGACCGTAGTTGTACAAATCGTCTGCTATTTCTGCTGGAACCTCGCTCAAACAGCCCGCTGCTTTGGAACTGTTGGCAATTAAAGACGCTGTTTTGTAATAACTTTTTTCTAAGTACGCTTCGATCGACAAACTGGTGTCAAATCCATTTAGTCCCTGTTGAATTTCGCCCTCAGCTAAATCCATAATCACTTCTGAAAGCAGTTTGACTACTGGCAGGTTGTCCAGATTTGCCAAGTGCCACGAAGATTGAGCAAACAGAAAATCTCCCGCCAATACTGCCACTCGGTTGTTAAACCGACTGTGTACTGTCGGTACTCCCCGTCGCAGATCCGACTCGTCCACCACGTCGTCGTGGACTAGACTGGCTGTGTGGATCATTTCTGTGATTTCCGCGAGGCGGCGGTGTTTTTCGGTGATTTCCCGATCGGGCATCGTCGCCTTGGCCATCAACAAGACTATTGCGGGTCTCACCCGTTTTCCCTTTGTGCCGAATAAGTATTCTGCAGCCGCGTACAATATGGGATGACGGGCACCCACTAACTGTTTTAAGTTTTCTGTCAACAGTCGCAGGTCTTCTTCAACCGAGGAAAATAGGAGAGTGCTAGAGATCATGGATACGCCGACTCAAGCCGTAAAGTAACAAAATTTTACATATCATATCTTTATCTTAAGGCAATTCTCTGCAATAGGGAAGAAAAATCTAGCCGATCGGCAGTTATTTGTCATCTGCTAGGGGCTAAGAGTCACCCCACTACCTCCGGTGAGTGGCCCGCTGGCAGAGCGGTTGCCCCTATTGTATCGAATTGTTAAGTACACTGCCAAAAAATAGCTAAATCCCAGAAACCCTGTGTTATTATAGGTATTAAGGATTTAAACAATTCTATACATTAAGTACAGGCTGTAATTGAGCCTGGCTGGCAGGTAGCTTTCAGATGCCTGTAAGAGTTTCGTAGAGCCAGCCTTGTTAGTCGATCGCAGCGAAAATTTCTGGGACAGATTTTTAGTTCCTTGTGGCTAAAAATTTTCAGGAGTTAAGACTAGCGCATGAGATGTGCACGGTAGCTCAAAGCAGCTAAAGTGGATGGTTTTACGCTGTTCCAGCATCTGTAAAGCAGTAAATCATTATTGACCTCGCCCAAAAACGGGTAGAAGCCACGACAATTGTCGTGGGTAGCCCAAAATTTTAGATCTTAGTTGAAGCTCCCAGATTTATCTGCCGAGTAAATCTAAAATCGAAAAATGGAAAATCTCAAATCGACTCACCGGGAACGCCTAAGTTTTTCGGCAAGCCTGATATGGAAAAGTAGCCTTCAGAACCAAGGCATAGTCTTGCGTGCTGACTTAATGTAGTAGGTCTTGAACTTGTCCCGTCCTCCTCCTCGTCCTTGACTTTTGGTTCTAATTATGATTTATCGCGATATTCCTCTAATTATTCCCATTCTAGCCGCCGGTTATGTAATGACTATTTATATAGTGCTGATGTTGGCCGAACGTAGCTCTAAAATAACTCGATTGGGCGAGTAGTGCAATGCTTGGCAGCCGAATCCGGCCTCGCCCGCCATGGACTACTCGCTCAGAATTCCGAATATTCAACAATAACCCTGCCTTAAATGCTTGCACACAAAGGCAGGGTTATATGATTTTAGACTTTAGATTGAAGATTTGCGATCGAGCTCGTGGTTTAGGGCTTACAGGCAAGTCTGAGAATATAGGTGGCGGTAGCTGCGAACACATATCAGTGGCTACACTAAGTTGACAGTCCTCGACATACAGGCCCGAGGATTCTTAAGACATTTCGATCTTAATATCCCGCTTAGCGTGCGGGTTCTTGGGCGCAATCCTTTTGCCTTCAAAGGTGGGCTGCTATCCTTGTCTTGCAACAAGCTCAGAGAAGCGTTTAGGGATTTAAAAAAATCCCTGGTTTCGCGTCCTGGCCCGCGTACCATGAACAAAGCTCTATCTTTTGTTGTTTGTAATTGACTTTAATTACGATTTTTCCTCGCTTTGCAGCAAGATACTTAATCCTTAAAATCTACTTTGAGAGTAGAATTGATTAACACCAAAGTCAAGACTATGTTACATTACTTGATTACGGGAAAAGCCGTCCTATAAGGACGGGGTTTTAGACCCAAGTTTTTGATAAACGCTGCTGCTCTCTAAGATTCTGCGGTTATGCTCCACTTCCCCGGCTACAAAATTTTCAGGAAAATCTATCAAAGCGATCGATCTCTAGTTTACCGGGGCGTGCGATCGGCCGACGGTCAGCGCGTAATCTTCAAGATACTCAAGCAAGAGTACCCCACTCCGGCTGCACTCGCCCGTCACAAGCAAGAATATGACATCATCCGCAGCTTAAATCACCCAGGAGTTGTCCAAGCTTACAGCTTAGAACAGTACGATCGCACTTTGGCGATCGTACTCCAAGACTTCGGAGGAGAATCTTTCAAAAGGTTCATGCACTCTCGCCCCTTTACTCTATCCGAATCTCTGAGCTTCGCCATTCAAATAGCCGACATTTTGGGCGACATTCACAGCGCCAATATTATACACAAAGATATCAACCCTGCCAACATAGTTTTCAATCCCAGCACCAACCAACTCAAAATCATTGACTTTGGGATAGCCAGCGTCTTCGCGCCCGACAAATTAACCGAACAACCCACCCTCAAGCATCCCCATATTCTAGAAGGCACTCTCGCCTATATCTCTCCAGAACAAACTGGCAGAATGAACCGCAGCCTAGATTATCGCACCGACTATTACTCTCTCGGCGCAACTCTCTATGAAATGCTGACGGGCCAACTGCCGTTTGAAACCAGTAGTGCCCTAGAATTAGTACATTGCCACATTGCCAAACAGCCAAAACCGGTCGCCGAAGTCGATCGACAAATTCCCGCAGCAGTTTCTCATATCGTCGCCAAATTATTAGCCAAAAACGCAGAAGACCGCTACCAAAGTGCTTGGGGCATCAAAGCAGACTTAGAAGAATGTCTCAACCAATTAAACACCCACGGTAAAATATCAGAAATCTCCATAGCCAACCAAGATATTTCCGATAAATTTCAAATTCCGCAAAAACTGTACGGACGCGAAACACAAATTCAAACATTACTGGCAGCATTTGAGCGAATCACCAACAATAACCCCCGCTTTCCCAGGCAAAAACGGGTAGAATTGATGTTAGTAGCAGGTGATTTCGGTACAGGAAAGTCATCGCTGGTACAAGAAATTTACCAGCCAATTATCGAAAAACAGGGCTATTCAATCGCTGGAAAATTCGACAAATCGCAGCCAAAACTTCCTTACAGTGCCCTCGTCAAAGCTTGTGAAGAACTGCTCCAACAAATTCTCGCCGAAAGCGAATATAGATTTCAAGACTGGCGCGCCAAACTCTTAGCTGCTATCGCACCAAACGCTCAAGTCATTATTGACGTGATGCCCGATCTAGAATTGATTCTCGGCAAACAACCTGCTGTACCAGAATTAGAACCCAATGAGGCTACCAATCGTTTTAACTTAGTATTTATCCAATTTCTGCGGGTATTTTCTTCAGAGAAACATCCCTTAGTTATTTTTCTAGACGATTTGCAGTGGGCTGACTCCGCTAGCCTCAAATTAATTCAACTAATGGTGACTGGTTCAATCACAAGCCACAACCATGAAAATATTGAAATTTTCCAACCAATAACCCTTGAGAATTTATCTCTGATACAGCCCGAATATTTATTGATTGTTGGAGCATATTGCGACAAAGATGTCAGTCCTGTTCATCCTTTGATGCTGGCAGTGGCAGAATTGCAAAACCAGGGAGCAACGGTAAATCAAATTACCTTACCTCCGTTGGAAATAGCAGATATTACTAATTTGATTGCTGACACATTACGCAGCGACAAAAAATTAGCAGCACCTCTAGCAGCATTGGTGAAGCGAAAAACAGGGGGCAATCCTTTCTTTGTTAGCGAATTCCTGAAAATGCTGCACTCTGAAAACTTAATAACTTTTAGTTTTCCTAGCTGTCCCCAGTTGACTTTTGATGCTACCTCATTCGCAACTTCTGCCTCAGATTATGTCAATAATTGCGCCGAATTTCAAGCAGGCTGGCAGTGGGATCTAGCTCAAATTGAGGAGATGGAAATTACCGATAATGTGGTGGAATTGATGATTGGCAAATTGCAAAAACTGCCAGAGTCAACGCAGCAAGTTTTACGCTTTGCAGCTTGCGTGGGAATAGATTTTGATTTGCACGTGCTGTCTGTGATTTGCGAAAAGTCTCCCCAGTTAGTGTTTTCTGACCTCCAAGCAGCACTGGCATCTGGTTTGATTTTAGCAGTTTCTGAGGTAAATGCCGAGCTGTTAATTGTGAATTTTAAGTTTTTGCACGATCGAGTACAGCAAGCCGCTTATGCTTTGATTGACGAGGACTATAAAAAAATAGTTCACTGGCAAATAGGTTGCTTTTTATGGAAAAATACGGACGGATATTCGCTGACAGATGATATCTTTAAAATAGTCGATCAGATTAACATTGGCATAGAAAATGGTTTAGATTTAACACCGACATTTACTCAGGAAGAGCGAGATCGAATCGCTAATTTGAATTTGATTGCTGGCAGAAAAGCTAAGGCTGCTACCGCTTATGCTGCTGCGGTGATGTATTTAAATGTCAGCCGTCGATTGCTGGCAGATTCGAGCTGGGAAAATCAGTACGAGTTAACTTTAAATCTTTATATAGAATCCGTTGAGGTGGCGTACTTTAGCGGCGCATTTGAGCTGATGGAACAGTTAGCTGGGACTGTGCTGCAACAAGGCAGAACTCTGTTGGACAAAATCAAAGTTTATGAGGTAAAAATTCAAGCTTATATCGTGCAGAGGAGACAGCCAGAAGCGATCGCGATCGCCAGAGAAGTGCTAGCACAATTTGGCGTAACTTTTTCCGATAATCCTAGCGAGTTAAACATTCAGTGGGAATTAGAGCAAACAGCGGCAAAATTAGCCGGAAAGAAGATCGAAGACTTAATTAATCTGCCTTTGATGACATCTCCCGAACAACTGGCAGCAAGGCGGATCGCAGCAAGCATAGTTCCTGCGGTATTTCACTGCGATCCTCAACTATTAACTCCGTTGGTTTTGTCACAGATTAATTCATGTATTCAGTATGGAAATTCACCGCTTTCTGCCTTTTTCTACGCAGCTTGGGGCGTAGTTATGAACTACGCATCTCAAGACATTGAATCGGCAAATAAGTTAGGGGAATTGGCTTTAAACTTAGCATCAATGTTCAATGCAAAAAGCCTCCGAGGGAAGATATTATATATAGTAGCAGCTTGTATCGCTCACAGCAAATATCATGTCAGGGAAACCCTGCCAATGTTCCGAGAAAGCTATCAAAGTGCACTCAAAAACGGAGATTTTGAGTTTGTCGCTTATTGTGCAAAACAAAAATCTCAATATGCTTATTTGGTAGGGCAAGAACTTACAAATCTAAAAGTCGAAATTGCTGAATCTAGCAACCTGCTGGCTCAACTCAAGCAATCAATCAACTTGCAGTGCAATCAAATATTTCATCAAGCGGTGCTTAACTTGCTGGGTGAAGCAGAGAATCCTTGCAATTTATCGGGGACAGCTTGCGAAGAAGAGCATCTGCTACCGTTGCTGGCGAAAGCGAACGATCGCACGGGAATACATTACTTTTATTTGCACAAGCTCATACTGTGTTATTTATTCGGGGATTTGTGCCAAGCACTGGAAAATGCAGGTAAATTTAGACAAGGTTTAATGGGAGGAACTGGTTTTTTAACTGTGCCGGTGTTCCATTTTTATGATTCTTTGGCTGCACTAGCTGCTTGTTCTGAGGCGGATGTATTGGAGAGAGAGATGCTGCTCGAAAGAGTAGGAGAAAACCAAAAGAAAATGCAGACATGGGCTGCACGCGCCCCCATGAATCACTTGCACAAATTTCATCTGGTTGAGGCTGAGAAATATCGGGTTTTGGGCGATAATTTTCAGGCAATGGAGGAGTACGATCGCGCGATTGGTTTGGCGAAGCAAAACGAATATCTTAACGAAGAAGCTCTCGCTAACGAACTTGCAGCTAAGTTCTATATCGGTTGGGGAAAAGAGAAGATTGCACGAGTTTATTTGGCTGATGCTCACTATGGTTACACTCACTGGGGAGCTCAAGCTAAAGTTGAGGATTTGGAAACACAGTATCCCCAATTTTTAATCAGAATTCCAGTGTCAACTAGCATTACCAGCGACAGCGCTACAGTTACTAATATTTCCAGCAGCCACGATTCGGGCCAAACTTTTGATTTGGCGGCAGTGATGAAAGCCTTTGGTGCGATCGCTAGCGAGATTGTGCTGGACAAGTTGCTGGCGAAGTTGATGAGAATTATGCTGCAAAATGCGGGGGCAGAAAATGGTTTTTTGATTTTGGAAAGCCGAGGTAAGTTTTTGGTAGAAGCTTCGGGAAAATTAGATGGCGACCGCGTGGATGTTTTGCAGTCGGTTCCTGCTGAAAAGTGCCTGCCTGTTTCCATTATTAATTATGTCGCTCGTAGGAAACAAAATGTTGTAGAAAGTGACGCAGCTAACAAAGGAAGATTTACGCGCGATCCGTATATTGTCAGACATAATTCTCAATCTATATTGTGCGCGCCCTTGCTGAATCAAGGTCAATTAATTGGGATGGTTTATTTAGAGAACAATCTCACTACGAGTGCTTTTACTGATGACAGGGTAGAGGTTTTGCAACTGTTATCGACGCAGGCTGCTGTTTCTATTGCTAATGCTAAACTTTACGCAGAAGTGCGGGAAAGTCAGAGCAAGTTGACGCAGTTTTTAGAAGCTTTACCTGTGGGAATAACTGTACTTAATCCCCAGGGTAAGGTATCTTACATCAATGAAACTGGACAGCGGTTGCTGGATCAAATTTTGGCGCCGTCAGCTACAGGTGAAGAGTTGATATCAGCTTCTGAAATTTATATATCAGGAATGGAAAGCCCCTGTTCTGAACAACAACTGCCGGCTTGGCGAGCTCTCAATGGCGAAAGTGCGATCGCCGATAATTTAGAAGTCCGCAGAGATGGGAAGATTGTGCCTTTGGAAATGCACTCGCAACCGATTTTTGACAACAAAAACAATATTGTCTATGCGATTACTGCTTTCAGCGATATCACCGATCGCAAACAAGCTGAGAAACTGGTAGCAGAGTACAACAGAACCTTGGAAATGCAAGTAGCCGATCGCACCAGAGAACTCTCGGAAGCCCTGCAACACCTGCAAGCAACGCAACGAGAACTCATTCAATCCGAAAAAATGGCAGCATTGGGACAGCTAGTTGCTGGTGTGGCTCACGAAATCAATACTCCCCTGGGTGCGATTCGATCGTCTGTCGAGAATTTAGCCGATTTTTTCAATCAAAATCTGGCCCAAATCGCGGATTTTTTCCACAAAATGTCCCCGGAACGTTACTCTGATTTATTGACGCTGCTCCCCAAATACCAGTCGCAGGCGATGCTCTTTTCCAACCGAGAAAAACGCCAGTTTAAAAGAGCTTTGATTCAGCAGCTATCAAACAATTCTGTGGCAAATTCAGAAACAGTAGCAGACACCTTAGTTGATATCGGCATTTACGACAATATCGAATCAATTTTGCCTTTGCTGCAAGACCCCACTAGCTCGGATATTTTACAGCAAGCCTATCAATTTACTGCTTTGCAAAGAAGTACGAATACTATTATCACAGCTACAGATAGAGCTGCAAAAGTAGTTTTTGCTTTAAAAGCATATTCTCGCTCTAACTCTATGGGAGAAAAGGTTATTGCCAATATTACTGAGGGGATTGAAACTATATTAACTCTTTATTACAACCAACTCAAACACGGAGTAGAAGTTGTGAGGAATTATCAAGATGGACTGCCTGAATTGCTGTGCTATCCAGACGAACTCAATCAAGTTTGGACAAATCTGATTCACAATGCTTTACAAGCAATGAACAATTGCGGAATTTTAACAGTAGATGTTAGAGTAGAAAATCAGCTCCTGTTGGTGGGCGTTAGGGATAACGGCACAGGAATTCCCCCGGAAATTTTGCCGCGAATATTTGAACCCTTCTTTACCACAAAACCCGCCGGAGAAGGCAGCGGCTTGGGACTGGATATTGTTAAGAAAATTGTCGAAAAACATTCGGGTAATATAGAAGTAACATCCGCGATCGGTCAAACGAGCTTTATCGTGTCAATTCCGATCGCCTTTTAGCGCTATAGCACTAGAAATTTTACCGAGGCGCGACCAAAAATGCCACTCTAGACCGATGTCATTCGATTTAAGATTTGAGAATTTAGATTTAGTTGTAGTGCCGTGAATCTGGGAGCTTGAACAGGAGTCTAAAATTTTTCGTGCTCTATGACTTGAGTCGGTGGGACGGTATCCATTTTTTGGAAGGTCAAACTAAAATGGAAATTAGGCCAGTGTTCCAAACCGTTATGCGATCGGTGATGATTTCCCATTCTTCAATTCTTTAATCTCAAATCTCAAATCTAAAATCTAAAATGGTATGAGACGGATGTCAGACTTCGATGGTGGTCAGGGTGCGGCCATTGTCAAAGCTCAGATCTAAAATGGCATTAATTGCCGGTTCCACCTGCATCTCCCCCTTGATTTGCCCATGTCAATAACAGTTTCTGATAGCCAAAGCTTCTTAGAACAGGCGATCGACCGCAAACCGCCGGTACTCCCTCCTGATACACCCTTGAAAGTCGCGATCGCCGCCATGACTCAGGCGAGGGCTAGTTGCATTTTAATCGCGTTCGATCGGCAACTGATGGGAATTTTTACAGAGCGCGATGTTGTGAAAATAACTGCGAGCGAAATACCGCTAGCAGGGATGACAATTTCTGAGGTAATGACACAAAAGCCGATCGCCATTTCCCTGGAAAAAGCGGGGAATATCTTCAAAATATTGAATATATTGCGATCCTCTTCGAGGGCTGCGCTAACGACAAAAATCCGTCACTTGCCCGTCACAGACAACAGCGGAAACTTGCTGGGCGCCATCACCGGAGAAAGCATCCGTCAAATCCTGAAACCGGGCGACTTGCTGCAAATGCGGCGCGCCGAAGAAATTATGACCGCAGAAGTAAGAGTTGCCTCAACTAACACCTCAGTTTTAGAAGTGGCAAAACAGATGGCAACTCACCGCAAAAGCTGCATAGTCATTTGCAATGAGTCCGACAACAAAAATCAGAAACCAGTCGGCATCATTACAGAATGGGACATTGTTAAATTCCAAGCTGCCGGACTCGATTTCGCTGGCACGATGGCCGCCACCGCCATGAGTTTTCCCCTGATGCAGTTGCAGGCAAAAGCCACATTGTGGGAGGCTCACCAGTTCATGCAGGATCGCCACATCCGGCGCTTGGTGGTGGTGGACGAGGGAGGATATTTAGCCGGAATTATCACCCAAAGTAGCCTGCTGCAAGCCTTAGACCCGGTAGAAATGCACGCGAATGTCGAGCTTTTGCAGGAAACAGTTGCCGAAAATATCCTGGAGTTAAAAAAAGTGAACGAACAATTGCAAAAAGAAGCGCTTCGCAGAACCGAAATAGAGGAAGAGTTGCGGTTATTAAATGAAAACTTAGAAGAGCAAATTAAGCTGCGTACTGTAGAATTAATTAACACGAACAGTCAATTAAAGAAGGAAATACAAGACCGCGCCACCGCCGAAGCTGAAGTGCGCCGCCTCAACACCGAACTGGAACAGCGAGTTCGAGAGCGCACGGTTCAACTAGGAGCCAGCAACCAAGAATTACAGCAAGAAATTTGCGATCGCAAATTGCTAGAAGAAAAATTACACTTTTCTGAAACCAAAGTTCGTGCTGTTTTTGAAGCGATGACAGACATCGTTCTCGTACTAAATATTCATGGCAACATAGAGGTTTTGCCGACTAATACGGCGGCAGTTTATGAGCCGGATTGCGATCTAGTCAGCCTGACGGTCGAACATTTTTTTGACGACGACAACCCCGATGATTGGTGGATGCTAGTTCAGCAAGTGTTAGAGACGCAACAAACCCTCAATTTCGACTACAGTTTAACAGTTGGCGATCGCGAAATTTGGTTTTCCGCCTGTATTTCTCTGTTCTCAAAAGATGCAGTGATTTGGGTTGCCCGCAACATCAGCGCCCGCAAACTAGCAGAGTCAGCGCTGTGCAAAAAAAATGTAGAATTAGCTCATACCCTAGAAGAACTGAAGCGCACTCAACAAGAGCTGATTCAATCAGAAAAAATGGCAGCCCTCGGACAGTTAATTGCCGGAGTTGCCCACGAAATCAATTCTCCTTTAGGGGCGATTCGCTCCTCGGTGCAGAACATCGCCGACTTCTGGGCCGAACAATTGCACCAGTTACCGATATTTTTCAAGCAACTATCTCCGGAACGGCAGCAGGATTTCT
Organism: Microcoleus sp. CAWBG27; assembly: GCF_020883145.1. Lineage (NCBI taxonomy): Bacteria > Bacillati > Cyanobacteriota > Cyanophyceae > Oscillatoriales > Microcoleaceae > Microcoleus > Microcoleus sp. CAWBG27. The sequence goes on along the minus strand of NZ_JAHREU010000043.1, from coordinate 12,765 downwards.
TTGCCCTGCTGTACAACTCAACTACGGAAACAGACAACTTATCTAGCAAAGAAAAACGTCAGTTGAAAAAACTTTTGCAGCGGCAATTAGAATTAGAAAAAATTGACGACGCTGACAGCCTTGCTTGTACCTTGTTAGATATTGGTATTTGCAATAATCTCGAACGTTTTTTACCTTTGTTGAAAGACAGCGCAAGTCCAAATATTTTACAAACCGCTTACGAATTTGCTACGGTACAAAAAAGCACTAAAAATATTGTTACTGCGACAGATAGGGCAGCCAAAATTGTTTTTGCCTTGAAAAGCTATTCTCGTTACGACCAGTCGGGTTCCAAGGCGATCGCCAATATTACCGACGGGATTGATACTGTTTTAACGCTTTACCACTACCAAATCAAACATGGTGTGGAAGTCGTCAGGAATTATGGTAATGATTTACCCTCTATGCTATGCTATCCTGATGAACTAAATCAAGTTTGGACAAATTTGCTTCATAATGCTTTACAAGCGATGGGCAACAAAGGAATGTTAAAAATTGAGGTCAAACACCAAGATAACGCAATATCAGTCAGTATTACCGACAGCGGCCCCGGCATTCCTCCAGAGATTATGCCTAGAATTTTTGAGCCATTTTTCACTACTAAACCTCCTGGAGAAGGCAGCGGTTTGGGATTGGATATCGTTCATAAAATCATTAAAAAACACCAAGGTAAACTGCAAGTAGAAAGCGTGCCAGGTCAAACCAAATTTACTGTATCCTTGCCTATCGAAATCACTGAGAGAAATTAAAATCTGGCTCAATCTGCCCGTCCATTTTAAAATAAAAAAAGAGTAAAATTTTATGCCAAAACCAGTAATTTTGTGTGTTGACGATGAAGTTGTAATCTTAAACAGCTTGAAGATTCAACTGAAAAAAGAATTTGGTGATGATTACCTCTATGAAGTAGCAGAAAATGCCGATGAAGCTCTCGAAATTATTGAGGAAATTCAAGGAGAAGAGGAAAGCGATATTTTGGTCATAGTATCTGACTGGTTGATGCCGGGTCTTAAAGGAGATGAATTTTTGATCCGGGTTCACCAAAAATATCCCAATATTGTGAAAGTTATGCTGACCGGGCAAGCTGACGAAATAGCAATAGAACGGGTGAAAGAGCAGGCAAACTTGCACCGCTGTTTGTACAAGCCGTGGGACGGTCAAGAATTAGTAGAAACTATAAAATCTGGTTTAGCAAAAATATGAACAATAAACCTGTGATTATTTGCGTGGATGACGAACCGATCATTCTTGAAAGTTTGAAGATTGAGTTAAAAAAAGCCCTAGGAGAAGAACATTTATTAGAAACAGCCGAAGGCGGCGAAGAGGCTTTAGAGTTGATAGATGAATTGCTGGAAGAGGGTTGCGAAATCGTGGCTGTGATTTCCGACTACCTGATGCCCAATATCAAAGGGGACGAATTACTGAAGCAGATTCACATAATTTCACCAAAAACCATCAAAATCATGCTGACGGGGCAAGCAGACCTCGAAGCTGTGGCGAATACTATTAAATATGCTAAATTGTACCGCTACATATCTAAGCCTTGGCAGTCAGAAGATTTGAAGTTGACCTTAAAAGAAGCGGTCAACAGCTATTTTATGGAGAAGCAATTAGGGGAACAAAATGCTCAACTCCAAAAGCTGAATCAAGAATTGGAAACTTTAGTTGAGGAGCGGACTGCACAACTGAGCTTGTCTGAGGAAAAGTTTGCTAAAGCTTTTCGTTCTTCTCCCAACCCGATTACTATTGCCCGACTTAAAGACGGTCGTTATTTAGAAGTCAATGAGGCTTTTTGTCAGACAATTGGTTATTCGATAGCAGAAATTATCGATCGCACGGCGCTTGATTTGAATCTTTGGGAAAGCGAACCAGCCCGCGCCAAGTTGTTTGCAATGTTAGACGAACAAAAAATTGTTCGTAACTACGAATTTGATTGGCGCACGAAAACTGGGGAACTCAGAACCGGGCTGGTGTCTGCTGAAATCATTGACATTCACGGCGAAACCTGCGTGATTTCTGTGATTCAAGATATTAGCGATCGCAAATTGGCAGAAGAAAAACTCCGGGCTCTAGCTGCATCCTTAGCAGCAGCGCAGAGAATCGCCCGCGTCGGCAATTGGGAATGCGATTTTTCTGCCAATACAACTACTTGGTCGGAAGAATTATCTCATATTTTCGATCTCGATGCAACCGAGGCTGCGCCAACACTAAGTGAATTTGCACAATACGTGCATCCGGACGATCGCCAAAAATGGCAAACAACGATCGACGCTGCTATTGCTAGCGGCAAATCCTACAGTTTGGAATATCGCATCCTGCGCCCGGAACCGACAATTGCTGCGGATACTTGCCCGTCACAGACAAGTGAAGGCGGCTCGATCCGCTACATTGAATCCAAAGGAGAAGTAGTTGTCAACCAACAAGGGCAAGTGACTAAACTCTTCACAACTTTGATGGACATTACTGCCCGCAAGCTGGCGGAAATAGCATTAGCAGAAAGCGAAGAAAAATACCGTCATTTAGTTGAAACTTCCCAAGATATTATCTGGTCTTGCGATGCCCAAGGACACCTGACTTTTGTCAACCAAGCTGTCAAACAAATCTACGGTTATGAGCCGGAAGAAATGCTAGGCTATTCTTTTAGCGATTTCTTGGCGCCTGCCCAAATAGACCGGAACCGAGAACTTCAGCAGCACTTGCTGACGGGAGATGCTGTGTTTCAGTACGAAAGTATAGTATTAGGGAAAGACGGCAGGCAGATAGATGTCAATACAAAGGCGATCGCGCGATTGGATGCAGCAGGAAATATCATCGGTACCACAGGCACAGCCAGCGATATTACTGAGCGCAAACAAGCAGAAATATCGCTGCAAAAAGCCAAAGAAGAAGCCGACAGAGCCAACAAGGCTAAAAGTGAATTTCTCTCGAATATGAGCCACGAATTGCGAACTCCCCTCAACGCGATTCTCGGTTTCAGTCAACTGCTGGCGCGCGACGCAGCCCTCGGTAGTGACCAACAGCAATATTTAGGAATTATTAGCCGCAGCGGGGAACATTTGCTCGATCTGATCAACAATATTCTGCAAATGTCAAAAATCGAAGTCGGGCTGGTGACACTCAATAACAGCACCTTCGACTTGCACAGAATGCTAGAAAATACTGAAGATATGCTGAAGCTGCAAGCCGAAAAAAAAGGGTTGCAGTTAATTTGTGATGCTGCGCCCAACCTCCCTCAATATGTAGAAACAGATGAAAGTAAGTTGCGTCAAGTATTAATTAATGTGGTGGGAAATGCGATCAAGTTTACGGCAGAAGGTGGTGTTAACTTGAGAATCAAACATGAGCTGTTGTCAAACAGAAATAACGAAGAGATTGGGCCGATCGCAAATTGCTGCTTGCTCTTTGAAGTGGAAGACACGGGGGCGGGAATTTCTGCCCAAGAAATGGATAGTTTGTTTAAGCCTTTTGCTCAGACAGAAAGCGGAAGAAAAGCTCATGAAGGAACTGGTTTAGGCTTGCCGATCAGCAAACAGTTCGTTGAGTTAATGGGAGGAGAAATGACGGTGACAAGCAGCGTCGCTAACGGCAGTATTTTTAGATTTGATGTTAAAGTTTCGCTCCCTAATGCAGTGGAAATTCAGGTTGCTCAAACAACTCGTCGCGTTGTGGGCCTGGAACCCGGACAGCCGGAATACCGCATTTTAGCTGTGGACGATCGCCTGGAAAGCCGTTTGTTGCTGGTGAGAATGCTGTCATCTCTCGGTTTTACTGTGCGGCAGGCTGAAAATGGCGTTGAAGCTTTGTCCGTGTGGTCGAGTTGGGAACCTCATTTGATTTGGATGGATATGCGGATGCCGGTGATGGATGGCTACGAAGCTACTAAACAGATTAAAGCGCATTTGAAGGGTCAAGCAACGGTGATTATTGCTCTGACGGCGAGTGCTTTTGATGAGGAGCGATCGGTGATTTTGTCTGCTGGGTGCGATGATTTTGTCGCGAAGCCTTTTCGGGAACAAGTCATTCTGGAAAAGATGGCTAAGTATCTGGGTGTCCGCTATGTTTACGATCGAGAAGCTTCGCTAAGTTCCGATCCTGTTGCTGGTGGTGACGTTTCGGCGCCGACTGTGACGGCTCCTTTGCCTGTTGCGCTGAATTCTTCATTTTTTGAAGCTATGCCTCTCCAATGGGTTGATGAGTTGTACGAGGCGGCGGATTCGGTTGATAACGAGGAGATTTTTCGGCTGCTGTTGTCGATTCCTCCTGTTGATGCTGGTTACCGCAGCGCGATCGCCGATTTGGCGAATAACTTCCGGTGCGATCGGATTATTGATTTGATTGAGGAATTTAGAAATATTTGAGAGAAGAAGGAAGTTCGGCAACGGATTTTATAACGGATGTAACGGATTTAACGGATGTTGAGGTTAGAGGGGAGAGGTTCGAGGGGAGAGGGGCGGGTTCGGGATTGTTGATGGTTGAGGTCGATCGACTATTGCTAAACTTGCTCCTGGGCGATCGGCTAAACTATCTTTGATGATTATTTTAAATCAGTGGTGGACGAAGAAACTGGGTTTGATAACGAAAATATCTAGTTATACCAGTTACCCAAAAAATGCAACTGCTTTACCAGCGCTCCAAACCCTTATGGAATCCTTCATTCCCCATCTAAAATCGTATTACCAGAAAGAATTGGTTGAAAGCCCGCCCGCGGGAGTGGGAGAAATTAAAATCAGATTATTCATTACTCCAATCCTCGGACTTAAGGGTAGAGGTCGCTCTCCTTCTGTCAACTATCAACTGTCAACTGTTGAAGGCTCTCTATCTTGGCTGAAAAACCCGATTTCTCGGTTTTTTGTAGGTAAGTTCTGTAAATATAGAAGTAGTTGATGCTGGAGCGAGTGCTATAGTCAGGAACTCAGGGCTCAAGCCACTGAGCTTGTAAGAAATTGCAAGCTGTTCTGACCAGACCCCTCTTGTCGAGGAGACGTTATTTAGGTCACGACACCGGAGAATGCGACGCCAGTTTTCCGCTCTGTCATCTGCAATTAAATAGTTTTAAAGTCACTGAAACAGTGTTGCAGGTCTAACAAGCCTTTATAACCAGGTCGAGGCGAACATTACCCGAAAGGGATTCGGAGACAACCATATCTCCACAGAGGGGCAACCATACCCCTCTAACCCCGAAAGGGGATTCAAGGCGATTGAAATCGCCGAGTCGTTTTCCTCTCAGGTCTAAAGACTCGCTCCTTTCCCACTTACCGATTTTTTATGACGATTTAATTGGTTTTCATAATTTCAGCAATTATAAATTTAACACAAAATACCATCGATGACCACCAATAAAACAGAAAATAATAAAGGCAACATATTAATTGTTGACGACACTCCCGAAAATTTGCAAGTTTTATCAGCAACGCTGTCGGATCGCGGCTACAAAGTCCGGGGCGTAATCAACGGCAAAATGGCAATCAGAGCCGCGCGTTCAGGTTCTCCAGACTTGATTTTGCTCGACATAAAAATGCCAGAAATGGACGGCTATGAAGTCTGCACGCAGCTCAAGGTCGATCCGAAAACATCAGAAATTCCAGTTATTTTTATTAGCGCTTTAGATGAAGTATTAGACAAAGTAACCGCCTTTAAAGTAGGAGGGGTAGATTTTATAACCAAACCGTTTCATGTAGCAGAAGTTTTAGCGAGAATCGAACATCAACTGACTATCCAAAGACTGAAAAAACAATTGATCGATCGCAATACGGAACTGCAACAAGAAATAATAGAACGCAAAAAAGCCGAAGAAGCCGCAGCCGCTGCATCCCTAGCAAAAAGTCAATTCGTTGCCAACATGAGCCACGAATTGCGGACTCCCCTGAACGCCATCCTGGGTTTTACCCAAGTCATGAGCCGCGACTCTTTGCTCAGCCACGAAAATATTGAAAATCTCCGAATTATCAACCGCAGCGGTCAACATTTGCTGGAATTAATTAACGATGTTTTAGACTTGTCCAAAATAGAAGCCGGAATCATTGGCTTAGATGAACGCAGCTTTGACCTTTATCAACTTCTCGACACTCTCGAAGAGATGTTTCAAATCAAAGCTGAAACCAAAAATTTGCAACTAAGATTTTCCGTGCAGCCGAATGTTCCCCAATACATCAAAACTGATGAAAAAAAGCTGCGCGTATGTTTAATTAATTTGCTGGGAAATGCCATAAAGTTTACACCAAACTGCGGTAGTATTTGGCTGCGCGCTGTGCAAGCCAACCAGCAGCCTGCAAAATCGGAGGTGGATCCTAATTCTAATTCGGACGATTCCTATTTTATTTTGTTTGAAGTTGAAGACACGGGAGTTGGCATAGCAACAGCAGAAATTGACAAGTTATTTGAGGCTTTCGTGCAAACAGAAGCTGGCAAACAAGCGGCTGACGGTACGGGATTGGGTTTGACAATCACTAAAAAATATGTAGAGATCATGGGCGGAGATATTGAGGTAGACAGTGTTTTAGGTGAGGGAACCATTTTTAAATTTAATATCCGAGTATTTCCCGCTACTTCGTCTGAAATAACAGTGGCGACATTGCAGCGGGCGATCGCACTACAACCAGATCAACCAGTTTATCGGATTTTAGCAGTTGACGACAATCAAGAAAATCGGCTGCTGCTGGTGAAAATGCTGCAACCAATTGGTTTTGAAGTCCGAGAAGCGGAAAACGGCCTCCAAGCTGTTGAACTTTGGGAAAGTTGGCACCCTGATTTAATTTGGCTGGATACGCGAATGCCTGTAATGAACGGTTTTGAAGCCGTCAGACAAATTAGATCTAAAGAGAAACCATCTGAGCGTCGAACTGTAATTATTGCTCTGACTGCTAGCACCTTTGAGGAAAAAAAAGGCGAAATTCTTGCCGCAGGTTGCGACGATTTTGTGCGGAAACCTTTTCAAGAGCAAATGCTCTTTGATAAGATGGCTTCTTACTTGGGAGTGCGCTATATCTATCAAGAATGGCCCGCGCTCCCTATCGGGGCTTTACGGCGTTATTTTGTGAGCGAAAAACCAGATTCATTTTTCTCGCCGCTGCTCGCCCAGATGCCTCGAAGTTGGGTGCAGGAACTCTACGACGCAGTTAATGATGTTGATGAAGATCTGGCGATTCAAATTGTCGATCGCATTTCGGAAACTCATCCAACGTTAGCTGAGGCCTTAAAAGATTTGCTGGCAGATTACCGACTCGACAGGATAATGGATTTAACTCAATCTATTTTAAAATAAATGGAGCATAGTGAAATTAAAGTATTGGTGGTTGACGACCAACCGAGCAATCTGCGGTTCTTATCCGAGCTGCTAACTGCCCAGGGGTATCAAGTTTGTCGGGCTATTTGCGGTAAACTGGCGTTGAAGGCTGCGATCGCCCATTGCCCCGATTTAATTTTGCTCGACATCAGAATGCCGGAAATGAACGGTTATGAAGTTTGTCGGAGACTGAAAGCTACACCGGAAACCGAACAAATTCCGGTGATTTTTTTAAGTGTATTAGATGAGATTAATGATAAATTACAAGCTTTTCGAGTGGGCGGCGCCGACTATATTCTCAAGCCATTTCAAGTAGAAGAAGTTTTAGCGCGCATCGACAAGCAAGTCTGCTTGCAAAAACTGCAACAGCAACTAAAAGAGCAAAACACTGAACTGCAACAGTCGCAGTCGCTGCTTGCTAGCATCTTAAATAGTTCCTTAGATGGTGTGGTGGCTTATTCTGCCGTCCGCAACAGTCAGGGAAAGATTGTAGATTTCCAATGGCTGTTAGTCAACCCTGCTGCCAACAATATTTCTGGTAGGCCATTAAATGCGATAGTTGGCAATCATTTGTTGGCAGAAATTCCCGAGGTTCGCAATAATGGATTATTTGATTTGTACGTTTCTGTCGTAGAAACCGGAGAAATTTTAGACCAAGAATTTTATTACGAACACAATTCAGAGACAAGTGCTTGGCTGCACATTGTCGCGGTCAAATTAAACGACGGTCTGGCAGTAACATTTCGCAATATCACCGATCGCAAACGAGGAGAAATTGCCCTGCGAGAAAGTGAAGAACGTTTCCGCGCGATATTTGAGCAAGCAGCAGTCGGCATCGCTCAAACCACACTTTTAGGCGAATTTTTGCGAGTAAATCCTGGCTTTTGCCAAATTGTCCGCTATGCAGAATCGGAATTGTTGCAGCTTGATTGGCAGGCAATTACTCACCCTGATGACATCGAAGCTGGCAGAGAATACGTGCGGTTGCTGTTATCCGGGGAAATTCAAACTTTTTCTCGGGAAAAGCGTTTGATCTGCAAAGATCGGGAAGTGTGCTGGGCGAATGTTACTGTTTCGGTAATGCGCGATGCTGAGGGAACCGCGCAATATTTGATTTGTGCGATCGAGGATGTTTCCGAGCGCAAGCTGGTACAAGAATTGCTGCAAGCGAGTTTAGAAACTCAAACCCGTTATGCTGAAGAACTGACTCGTTCTAATGCCGAATTAGAACAGTTTGCCTACGTGGCTTCTCACGATTTGCAAGCACCTTTGGGCACGATTGCAGGCTACGCTCAACTATTAGAACGGCGCTATCAAAACCAACTTGATGCCCAGGGGAATAAATTTGTCGGCAATATTGTTAATTCTTGCGTGCGGATGCAGGCGCTGATTGATGACTTGCTGGAGTATTCGCGAGTGGGCCGCAGTCAGAAACCTTTTGAGCTGATAAATTGCAATCAGGTTTTTGAGGATGCTTGCGCTAATTTGCAGTTGGCAATCCGCAAGCATCAAGCTACTGTAACTAGGGGCGATTTGCCAATGGTAAGAGGTGACTGTTTTCAACTGTTGCAACTGTTTCAAAATTTAATTGGCAATGCCATTAAATACCGTACCAGCGAGGCGCCGGTGGTACAGGTGGGCGCTGCGCGTCAGGGAGATAACTGGGTGTTTGCGGTGCAGGACAACGGTATTGGCATTCCCGAACAGCACCATCCACGAATTTTTCAGATTTTTCAGCGCTTGCACACCCAAAAAGAGTATTCGGGAACAGGTATCGGTTTAGCGATTTGTCTGAGAATTGTCGAGCGGCATGGCGGCCGGCTTTGGGTAGAATCAGCACCCGGTCGAGGCTCGACTTTTTATTTTTCTGTTCCTGTTGCACCGTGAAATCAGCATTCTGCTTGGATCGGTCAGCAGTCATTTAGTTAAACTATAAATATTTTTATCATTTTTTACACAAATACTCATAAATTTTAGCATATTCACTGATGACATCAAGCTAAAAATCGTTCAGTATAATGATATTAGCTCGATCTCTATACAACTTAAAAATCAGCGGTGTGCGCCAGACTTGTCAGTTTGTTTCCACTGTATCCAGATCATCTGGCTTTGGGATGCAGTAGTTTTAGTAGTAATTTGCGGACAAGCATTTCTGATGTCTTTGCCGTTTGCCGGTGCTCGGAGAGACTGCCAAGTGAAACAAAGATTAGTGACAAACATTTGCGAATTATGCAAAACCGCCAATTGCTGCAACACAAATTCAGTGTTATGGGCCAGATTTGCCAGATCGTCGTGGCAACAGATGCTTTGCAGGCGATCGCAAACCGCTTCAAGTCCCGCTACCTCACAAAATTAGTTAGTCGTGAGGCCAAGCTGTGAATTATCCAAAGAAAAATGAAAAGAAAAAATTTACTATTTTAATAGCAAACGATGACGAGGACACGCGCTTTTTGGTGGAGGAAGCACTGCGAGAAGTTCGATTACCAATCAGAAGCGAATTTGTGGAAAATGGAGAACAAGTGCTAGACTATTTGTACCGTCGCCGTCAATATGCTGGTGGCAGCAATTGGCATCGACCAGACCTGATACTTTTGGATCTGAATATGCCGAGGCTTGACGGGCGAGAAGCACTAACTTCGATCAGATATGACCCCCAGTTTCAACAAATTCCGGTGGTGATTCTCACAACGTCGCACCGCAGCGGAGATATCTTGCTTTGCTACCGCTTGGGTGCGAATTCTTTCATATCTAAACCAGTCACTTTTCAAGGATTGGTGGAAGTAATGAAGATTTTATGCCAGTATTGGTTTGAAATCGTTTCGCTCCCGCCCCCCGATCTGTAAGCTTTAATTGATGGCTAGATAGTTTCAGTTGACAGTTGACAGTTGACAGTTGACAGTTGATAGTTGATAGTTGACAGTTGATAGTTGACAGTTGATAGTTGACAGTTGACAGTTGACAGTTGACCGCAAGAGGGCGACCTCTACTTAAAAGGAAGAGGATTGGAGTAATGAATAGTCTTCTTTTAACTTCTTCCTAAAAAGTAGAGGCTTTCAACCAATTATTTCTGCTAAACTGAATTTGATAGACCGACATATTGCTGCAATACGATTCTATTAAGGCAGATCCTGCCTAACTGCCCTTAAAAAGGTGGGGATAAGAATCCGATCGAAGTTCCGCTTCTTAAGGGGGATTTAGGGGATATTCGGGGAATAAATAGCCCGATCGCAAATAAGCAAATAAGTAGGTAGGTACAAATAAACAGGCTGATGGGGAGGTTGGGTGAGAGCAAGGCTCCACGGCCTGCTAGTTAAACATCCGGGTTCAACCCGCCACTAGAAGATATTATTGTTGTTTAGTGCCGATCGCCCGTATCGCTCTCAAAACAAAAACTTTCCTTAAACCTGCTCCAAACGCTATAGTTGTGTTAACACGTAACCAATGTCTGAAAATTTTGTTGGTTGAGGATGACCTCGCAGATGCGACGCTGATCGAAGATCTTTTAGGGTCATTCAGCGATGCTCTGTTTCGCCTCCAAACTGTTACATCTCTAGAGAGGGGACTCGCGTGTCTGGAAGCAGAAAAGTTTGACGCCGTACTATTAGACTTGTCAGTGTCAGACGGCTTGGGGGGAAGCGAGGATCTCGCCGTCTTGAAAGCCCGATCGCCCACAGTGCCAGTTGTGGTGCTGACGGATAGCAATGATGAGAATACGGCGCTGTCGGTATTGCGATCGGGCGCTCAAGATTGTTTGGTAAAGGGAAGATTTCAGAGAACTCTGCTGGTGCGAGCAATCCATTACGCGATCGAACGCCAGCAAGTCGAAGAACAATTGCGACAGCAGGCGATCCGAGAGCGGCTGTTGGGACAAATGATCGAACATATTCGATCGTCAATAGACGCGGCAAGCATTCTTCAAAGTACCGTAGCAGAAGTGCGCCAATTTCTCAAAACAGACCGGGTTTTAATTTATCGCTGTCAGGATTGGGCGTCTCAATTTGACGGGGAAGAGCAAAAAGGTGCGATCGTCGCAGGTGACGGTTTGCCAGACGGTTATATTGAAAACCAAAATATTAATGCTGCTTTGGCGGTGTCATGTTTAGTTTTGGTTGAATCCCAGTCTGTACAAGCAATAGCAGATGTCAACACTGCCGCATTGTCTGGGAGTTGCAAAGAATTGCTGGCAGATTGTGAAATTGCAGCAGTTTTAAGCGTGCCAATTTGGCAATCGGGCGACTGGGAAACGGCAAACCAAAGACTAGAAGGCACTGTTTGGGAAGCCGAAAAAAATCAATATGCAGCCGAAAATTATCTCTCGCTGCCGGCTGTTGGCAAGCCGCAGGCACAGGGAAAAAGTGCGCCGGATTTAGAGAGAGAAAATCGCAATAATTTGTGGGGAATGCTGACAGCATACAATTGCAGCGAGACGAGGGAATGGCAGCAGTGGGAAATAGATTTTTTACAGCACTTGGCGAATCAAGTAGCGATCGCGATCGAACAATCTCAACTTTACCGCCAGTTAGCAATAGCCAATCAAAAATTGCAGGAACTGGCCACGACTGACGGACTGACGGGCATTGCCAACCGCCGCCAGTTCGATCGCGTTTTGATGTTAGAGTGGCGCAGATTGGCAAGAGAGGAACTGCCGCTGTCTTTAATTATGTTTGACATCGACTTTTTTAAACTTTATAACGACTTTTACGGGCACCTCGGCGGCGACGATTGTTTGCGCCAAGTTGCCAAGGCGATCGCCTCTTGTGCCAAGCGGGCTGGGGATTTGCCGGCCCGCTACGGCGGCGAAGAATTTGCCATAGTGCTGCCCAACACCAGCGCTGAAGGGGCAAACATTGTCGCCCGGAAAATTTGCGATCGCATTGCCAGCTTGCAAGTGCCCCACGCGCGATCTTCGATCGGCTCCTACGTTACCGTCAGTTGCGGAATTGCCACAGCGATTCCTTCTGCCCAGCAATCTCCTGACAGCCTAATTCGCAGCGCTGACAGCGCCCTTTATCAAGCCAAAACCGAAGGCAAAAATCGTATTTGTCACGCCAGCAAGCCGGAATCTTCCCCTTTAACCGCTCTCGGTTTGTAGAAATGCTCGGCGGTTGGAAACCGCATCTACACAAACGATGTCCGCCTCTGCGGACTAAGAAATATGGAATTTGAGAGAAATGTGCGAGTGACTCTTCAACCTGCGGAGGCAGGTTTTGTTTGTGTAGACGCGGTTTCCAACCGCCGGGTTTTTTGGGTTGATATCTTCCTCTACGTCAAGAGCGATTGGTTGAGTCGATGGAAGGTATTATCCTTCGCACCTCTCAGTTAATTAGAGTCGATGCCTGTGTTACCACAGGACACCTCTCCTTCAGAACGCGGACGTGCAGCTTTCACTGCATCCGGCTCCTAGTCTGACACCTAATAAGTCGGGTTTAACCCGCTGTTCGGACTCT
>NZ_JAHREU010000042.1:0-68762 GCF_020883145.1 Microcoleus sp. CAWBG27 | reverse complement strand
ACAAATGGGCCGAACACTGGTATCATTCCGCCGACAAATGGGCCGAACACTGGTATCATTCCGCCGACAAATGGGCCGAACACTGGTATCATTCCGCCGATAAATGGGCCGAACACTGGTATCATTCCGCCGACAAATGGGCTAATCTCGGAAAATATTCCGCCGACAAATGGGCAGATCGAGGGTCTTATTCCGCCGACAAATCGGTCAACAATTTCGTTGCCCATAACTGACATCATTCCGCCGACAAATCGCTCGACAGTTTCGACGACAACCGAAGGAATTGCGCCGACAAATCGCTCGACAGTTTCGACGACAACCGAAGGAATTGCGCCGACAAATCGCTCGACAGTTTCGCCGACAACCGAAGGAATTGCGCCGACAAATCGCTCGACAGTTTCGACGACAACCGAAGTAGTTCCGCCGACAAATCGATCGACAGTTTCGACGACAACCGAAGGAATTGCACCGACAAATCGCTCGACAGTTTCGACAACAACCCAAGTAGTTCCGCCGACAAATCGATCGACAGTTTCGACAACAACAACAGAAGCAGCAGTACCTGCGATCGATTCTAACCCATTGTCGATCGCACGCGGCAGCACAGTAGGAACAGCAGCATCAGCATCGTCCGCACCCGCAGCTACACCCACACCGGCAGCTACACCCTCAACCCCCGAAACAGAAGACTTGCAGCCCCGGAGTATTCCACGCCTAAACAGTTCCGGTGTTGTTAACGATCGCATTTTAAGACTTGATTCTAGTATCATCAGTAACTTGCCCTCGGGCGAATCACAGCCAACACAAAGCAGCAACGAATCTGCGCCAGCAGCCAACTCTAATTCTCGTTTAGCGCTGGGATATGTCTCGTCTCCCGATCGACTTTTTGAAACTAACGACATCCAGAAAATAGTCTGGGGAGTCGAAGGACTGAGGAATCAAGAATTTGAATCATACCTGGGGATAAAAAGCAACATCCCAGACGAAAAACTCTTGGTTTCGACATTCCAAGAAACATTAAGAAATATCGAACAGCAAACCGGCAAGCGGTCTGGTATTATCTACATAGTCTCGCGAGTCGATCGACTGGAACTAATTTTAATTCCTCCCGTAGGGCGATCGATTCACTACAGCGTTCCGGAAGCCAACAGAGCAGCTCTTTTCCCGGTTGTCAAAGAGTTGCGGGATGAAATCACCACTCCCGCCAAACGCAATACTACCAGTTATCTACCCTCCGCCCAGCAACTGTATAAATGGGCGATCGCACCCCTAGAAAAAGACTTAGAAAGGTTAGGAATTAAGACTTTATTGCTGTCAGTAGATCCGGGATTGCGGAGTGTACCATTTGCCGCTTTGCACGACGGTAAAGGCTTCTTGGTTCAAAAATACAATTTCAGCCTAATTCCGAGTTTTAGTGCCACTAACACTAATTACAAATCGGTTAATAGCACCAGAGTGCTAGCAATGGGACGATCGGAATTTGTGGACAAAAAGCCATTACCCAGCGTGCCCCTAGAATTGCAGATGATTTCTGGTCAGTTGCAGGAGCCATTTTTCCTCAATTCAACTTTCACCTTAGAGACACTCAACTCGCAACACGCCAAGGGAGAATTTCGGATCGTTCACCTAGCAACCCATGCGGAATTCCAACCAGGAAAAGCGAGTAATTCCTACATTCAACTCTGGAATTCTAAATTGCGACTCAATGATATGGGAAGTTTAAATTGGCGCAACCCGCAGGTAGACTTGTTAGTATTGAGTGCTTGTACAACTGCTTTGGGCGATCGCGAATCAGAGTTAGGTTTTGGAGGTTTAGCGGTCAAATCCGGTGCTGCATCTGCCCTAGGGAGTTTGTGGTATGTTGACGATGGAGGCACTTTGGGACTGATGAGCGAATTTTACTACCAGCTTCGAGGAGGCACAACCAAGGCAGAAACTCTGCAACTTGCTCAACAAGCGATGATTGCTCGTCAAGTTGGAATTAAAAACCAACAGTTAGTGACAACAGGAGGGAAGTTGAATTTACCAGCTAATATCAAACAAAGAAACCAAGATTTTTCTCATCCTTACTTCTGGAGCAGTTTTACCCTCATCGGCAGTCCTTGGTAAGCTACCATATGCCAAATTCTGAACTTACCTAACTGACACTCTTATGGAGGTAATTGTTTAGGCACGTAGTTGCGCTTCAGCGCTCTTTGCCTATTTGATAGGAAGTCGCAGAACAAAAGTATGAATTCACATTTGATACTTTTTGATAAATACAGATTTTTTGTACGTTGGATCTTTGGTGCATAATTTATATCGGTTCTCAAAAAAGTGAGGTACGTTGTTGGGCTTAAGCCCTCTTGATTTAGTGGTTATATAAGCTGTCAGTCATACCTCATATTTCTGAGAAAGGCTATATCAAATTCGGCTATACCGGAATGATTTAACCGCAGAGGACACAGAGGACACAGAGGGAGAGAATAGAGAGATAAATCATTCTGATGAAGAGCGGATTTGATATAATGTGGTAAAGAGCGCCCAAGTGCAACAACGTGCCTCGATCCATGTTTTTTTAGCATATCTTCCTCATTATCCAAGCAAAAATAGGGCGCTGCTATTGACGTGAGGAATTTTGACGAGTAAGAATAGGGATAGATAAAGATATCCCACTTTTAGAACACATCTTTAACCACAATGGCAGCCAACAAACTACCTTTACTCGGATGGTTCTTGATAGTTGGCTGGCTGGTGGCAGCAGCAGCAGGCTCAGCTTCCGCGCAACCCATTACACCCGCACCAGACGGTACGAATACAGTCGTGACACCGAATGGCGATCGCTACGATATTACCGGGGGGTCATTTAGCGGAGATAGAGCCAACCTATTTCACAGTTTTACTCAGTTTGGTCTCAGTGAAGGTCAAACGGCAAACTTTTTAACCAATCCCAACATTCAAAATATCTTAGGACGAATTAACGGGGGAAATCCTTCTGTAATCAACGGCTTAATTCAAGTGACAGGTGGCAATTCCAACCTGTTTTTGATGAATCCGTCGGGGATAATTTTCGGGCCCAATGCCACTCTCAACGTGCCTGGTTCTTTTAATGCGACTGCGGCGACAGGTATCGGTTTTGGGAACAATCAGTGGTTTAGTGCGATCGCCAATAACAACTGGGCAGCTTTAATCGGGAATCCGAACAGTTTCGCATTTACCAGTCCGCAAGCAGGAAGCATTGTAAATGCAGGAAATTTGACGGTGGCGCCCGGTCAAAGTTTAAGTTTGACGGGGGGTACAGTTGTCAATACAGGTCAGCTAACGGCGCCGTCTGGCAATATTACCGTGATGGCTGTACCCGGTCAAAATTTGGTACGAATCGCTCAAACCGGAAATTTGCTGAGTCTGGAAATTCAGCCGACAGCTAATCAAAGTTCCTTGCCAAATAATTGGACGCAGCCGGTGTTATCTTTGCCGCAGTTGCTGACTGGAAAAAGTCAGGAACAAGCAACGAATTTAGCGGTTAATTCCAATGGTGAAGTCGTTTTGACGGGGAATGTGGCTGTACCTGTAACTGCGGGAACTGCGATCGCCAGTGGCAGCATCAACGTCTCGGGCAATACTGGGGGTAATGTTAGCATATTGGGCGATCGGGTCGGAGTTATTGGCGGAAAAATTGATGCTTCGGGTATTAACGGCGGTGGGAATATACTGATTGGTGGAGATTTTCAGGGTTTGGGAACTGTGCCGAATGCTGTGCGAACATTTGTCAGTGCAGATTCGACAATTAATGCGGATGGGATTAGCAACGGTAATGGCGGGCGAGTGATTGTTTGGGCTGATGAGACTACTCGCTTTAATGGGAATATTACTGCCCGAGGTGGCTTGTTGTCGGGGAATGGCGGGTTTGTGGAAGTGTCGGGAAAGCAATTTTTAGACTTTCGAGGCAACGTTAATACTCTGGCTGCTAACGGTAATCCTGGAGTATTGTTGCTCGATCCCACAAATATTACGATTAAAAATGTCGCGGGAACTTTTACTGCACTAACTCAGGTAGATCAATTTGCCGATCCTGACATTGGTGTAAATACGATTAATGCCGATCTAATTAATAATGCTACAACTAATGTGATACTGCAAGCTACAAATGATATTACTTTTGATGCTGAGGTCAAGATAACTACTCCGGGAGTTGGATTGACTGCTTTGGCTAATAACAACATTAATGTCAAGGCTGATATTACAACTCAGAAAGGCAATGTTACTCTGAATGCTGATGCCGATAATCTCAATGGTGGTAGTCTCAGTATAATCGATGCGAAGATTAACACAAATGGTGGCAACTTTATAGGCATTGGTCGCGGCAATGTTACTAACGGAGGACCTGGAATTACTATTGGTAGTGGCGAAATTAATGCAGGCACTGGGAATATTGACCTCAATGGTACGGGCAACAACGGGATAAATAGAAATGTAGGGATAGTTCTTACTCGCCAAAGCACAATTAAATCGGAGAATGGAACTATCAGTCTCATAGGGAAAGCAGGTAGCGGTAGTGGAATCAGCAACAGCGGTATTGTCATCACAGGTGGGTCATTAGTTGAATCAATAGGAACAGGAAGCGGAAGTATTACTTTCAGCGGTACCGCTGGTGGGGGAATAGATAGTAGCAGCGGGATATCCGTTGATGGCAGCACAATTAAATCGGAGAATGCAGATATTAGCCTAACTGGAAAAGGTCAGGGGAGCGGAAATAACAACACTGGCATTGCGATGTTAGGATTTGTGCAATCCAAAGGCACCGGGAAAGTGACTCTAAAAGGTGATGGTGATGGGAAGGAGAATAATCAAGGGATATTGATTTCTGTTCCTGCTGCTGTTTCATCGGAGGCTGGGGAGATCGCGTTTACTGGAACAGCTAAGGGAAGCGGGAATAACAACATCGGCATTCGGATCGAAGGGCCGGTGGGAACTGAAAAAACCAGCGGAAATATCACCATGACAGGGACAGGTGTGGGGGCTGGAACTCAGAACTACGGCTTTTCTCTCAATAAAGCTACGCTAACAACCAAAGGAAATATCACTTTGACGGGCGATCGAATTGACCTGTTCGGCACAATTAAAAGTACCGCTAATGGTACAATTAAGTTGGAACCTCTGACGCCGAGTTTAGGTATTAGTGTTGGCGGCGCCGATCCCGATAATCCTAATATTTTGCAGATCCGGAATGCTGAACTTAACGCATTAATCGGCTTTTCCAACATGGTTATTGGACGGGCTGACGGGAAGGGGACGATCGCCATTGACCCCGCTGGCATTACTTTTAAATTGCCTGTCACAATTCAATCTCCAAGCGGAGGTGCGATCGCCGTCAACGGCCCAATTACGGCCACAGGCGGCGCTACATTGACGCTGAAGGGAGCAACACAACTAAATAAAAACATTACTACTCAAGACCAGACTATCTCGTTTGTCGGCAATGTTTCCCTCGGTAATGATGTCATTCTCAACACTAAAAACCTCAGCGGTGGAGATATTACCTTTGGTGGCACTGTTGACGGCAACAATAAATTAAATATTACGGCTGGCACTGGTACTGTCAGTTTTAACAAGCCTGTTGGTGATACTACTCCCTTGGCTGCACTTGCGGTAAATCCAGAAGCCAAGATTACCAGCACTGGGGCTATAAGTATCACCACAACTGGCGATATTACTACAGGCAATATTACTACTACGAAGCTTGGAGGGGCGATCGCGCTTACAAGCAATAAAGGCAATATTACAACGGCATTGGGTTCGGTTGATACGAGTTCTGCGGGTACGGGCGCAGATATCACTCTCAAAGCTTTTAATAACGTTGACGTAAAAAATATAAGTTCTGGTACGGGAAATATTGCTTTGATTGGGGGAGAAGTTAACTTTGAAGGTGTTGTTAAAGGTACGGGGACTTTTTCTCTGCAACCGTTCGATCCAAAGGGTGATATTAACTTCACAGTAAAACTTAATCCTCCTGCCAATACTATCTATGTGGAACAGCCGTTTCAAGATGCCCTGCAAAATGGATTTAAGTCGATCGCGATCGGCAGAACAGACGGCACTGGTACAATTACCTTTGACAAAGCTCACAGTTTCCTGGATCCGGTGACTGTTCAATCTCCCGGCGGTGCGATCGTTGTCAATCAACCACTCACCGGCACAGGTGATGCTTCTATTACTTTTAATGGCAAGACAACACTCAACGCAGGCGTTGCTACCAGCGGTAAAGATATCACTTTCCAAAGTCCTGTACTCGTCCAAGATAATGCTTCTGCCAACACAGGCGCAGGTGCCGGAAATATTCTGTTCAACAACACAGTCAACGGTACACTGACGGGAACTAAAAATCTGAGTTTAACGGCTGGCACGGGCAATATTACATTCAAGGAAGCAGTTGGTGCTGTAACTCCGCTGACAAATTTAACTGCCAACAGCAAGATATTTTTAGGTGGCGATGTCAAGACAACCGGCACTCAAATCTATAACGATGCAGTGACAATTACCAACACAAATCCGATTCTGACAGGCAACGGCATTACTTTCAACAATACTGTTAACCCCAGTAACAGCGGCAGCGATTTGACTGTCAATGGAGGTTCTGGTGATGTTACTTTCGCTAAGGCATTTGGGGATTCTAGTGCGATCGCAAATTTAACAGTTAACTCTACAGGAAAAACTACATTTAATAAAGTTAATGCCGCGACTTTGACGACAGATGCGGGCGGCACAACTGTACTGAATGGGGATGTCACGACAACCAGCACTCAAACCTATAACGATGCTGTCACGATTGCCACCAATCCGACTCTCTCAGGTAAAGGCATTACTTTCAATAATACTGTGGACTCCAATAACATAGGCAGCGATTTGACTGTCAATGCGAGTACCGGCAATATTACATTCAATGGTGCAGTTGGGAGTTCAAAGGCGATCGGTCAATTAACAGTTAACTCTACAGGAACAACTGCATTTAATAAAACCGTCAATGCAGCAAGTTTGACTGCTAGTGGCACAACCACACTCAATGGCGATGTCAAGACAACCGGCACTCAAACCTATAACGATGCTCTCACGATTAATAAAACCGTCAATGCAGCAAGTTTGACTGCTGGTGGCGCAACTACACTCAATGGCTCAGTCACGACAACCGGCACTCAAACCTATAACGATGCAGTGACAATCGCCAAAAATCCGACTCTCGCAGGCAGCGATATTATATTTAACAAGAGTGTTGATGTAGCTGGCAATCTCGGTATTGCGGCTGACAACGTTAATCTCAAAGGAACTGTCACAACGAACAATGACGGCACGCTGACAATTACTAATAAGGTTAATCTCAATATCGAGAAAAACCTGAATTTAGACGGTGCATTCAGTCAAAAAGGGGCGGGAACTGTTGCGGTTAGTGGCAATATCGCTACAACTAATGATGATATCAGTTTTAACGGCCCGGTGACACTAAAAGCTCCTGTAAGTTTGACACCGGGAGATGCAACTATTGCTTTCGGTTCGACTCTAGCAGCAGGAAGTAACTCGCTGAATTTAAAAGCAAGTGAAATTAATTTTGCTGGGCAAGTTTCTGGTACGGGTGCGCTAACTTTGCAACCGACAAAGGCAGGACAAAATATTGTGGTTGGTGGCACCGACAACACTACTCCGGCTTTAGATTTAACGGCATCGGAACTTGGTTTGATTCAAAAGGGATTTAGCTCGATCGCGATCGGCTCCGATGGCACCGGCAATATTACTGTTCCTAGCGATCGCACTTTTAACGCTCCAGTCACGATTCAAACGGGAACCGGTACGATCGCACTTAATGCCAATATTACAGGCAAAGACAACAGCAGTCTGACTCTTAACGGCAAAGTCCAACTCGGCAGTGATGTCAGTCTCGCTAGTGACGCAGGTAATGTTAGTGTCGCAGGTGCGATCGATGGATCTCGGCGCTTGAACATCAATGCTAAGGGTGGCAACGTGCTGCTGCAAGGAGATATCGGCAAAACCACGCCACTGACGGGTTTGAATGTGACTGCCTTAAATACTAAATTGGGTGGCAATGTTGCCACGAATAACGGCAATATCAATATTGATGGTGCGATCGGGCTGACGAAAGATGCGATATTGAGCACGGCTGGGGGGAAGATTGCGTTTGGAGGTGCGATCGACAGTATAGATGCCACCCGGAATCTAACTCTGGACTCTGGTAGCAGCAGCATTACCTTCAACGGATCGGTGGGTGCAACCAGCAAATTAGGAAATCTTCTGATTAAAAATGCTGGCGATGTCACAGCCAATTCGACAATTAATGCAGCACAAGTGACAGCACAAAACACGAAAACAGTCAACTTATTGGGAGATGTAACCGCAGGCAAAGTCGATATTACTTCCAGCGGCGATATCACCGTTAAAAACATTACTACTAATGGCGGAGAAATTCTATTCAAAAGCGGTAACGTTTTCACAGCAGGTAATTTGAATACATCGGGAAGTACGGGCGGGAATATCACTGTTGATGCGACAACTTCAATTACAGCAGGACAAATTAACTCCAGCGGTACAGCCGGAAATGCTGGAAATGTGCTCTTAGATCCGATCGGCGATATTCAAGTCACTTTCATCAATGCCCAAGGCGGTACTAGCGGCACAGGTGGCAATGTTAAAGCCGTCGCCGGAAATTTTTTCCGGGCTACAGGTTCTTTCCCAACAACTTTTTCGCCGACAGGATTTGCTAGTATTTCCACTGCTGGTGGCACCGGTGGAGGAAATATTTCAATTGCCCACACTGGAGGAGATGGAGGGGGAGTGATTCAACCGTTTGTCGTGGGAAATGCAACTATAAATGGTACGGCGGCTGCAATTACAACTGGGCAATCTAGCATTACATCGCAGTCGTTTCCTCGTACAGCTAGTGGTGTGCCTAGTATTGTATTTCCTACTGATGATGGGATCGATCCAACTCCAACTCCAACTCCAACTCCCACTCCGAGCGAAACTCCCACTCCGAGCGCAACTCCCACTCCGAGTGCAACTCCGACTCCAAGCGCAACTCCCACTCCGAGCGTAACCCCAACTCCGAGCGTAACCCCGACTCCAAGTGCAACTCCCACTCCAAGCGCAACTCCCACTCCAAGCGTAACTCCCACTCCAAGCGCAAGCGAAACTCCAAGCGCAACTCCCACTCCAAGCGCAAGCGAAACTCCCACTCCAAGTGCAACTCCCACTCCAAGCGCAAGCGAAACTCCCACTCCAAGTGCAACTCCCACTCCAAGTGCAACTCCGACTCCAAGCGCAACTCCCACTCCGAGCGTAACCCCAACTCCGAGCGTAACCCCAACTCCAAGTGCAACTCCCACTCCGATCGCAACCCCAACTCCGAGCGCAACTCCCACTCCAAGTGCAACTCCCACTCCGAGCGCAACCCCAACTCCGACTCCAAGTGCAACCCCAACTCCAAGTGCAACTCCGACTCCAAGTGCAACTCCCACGCCCGCACCTATCGCCTCAACCCCCGACGATCCAGAAGATCCAAATCGTCGCAAAATGCCACCGTTAGACACTCCGGGCCCTGCTGCGGGTCAAATTTTAACGCTCGATTCAAGCATCACCAGTCAGCTACCGCCCAACCAATCGCCAGTAGCTCCCCGCCGCGAAACACCGCCAGAAGTCAACCGTAGTGCTAATTTAGTGCTGGGATACTTTCCGCCTCCCGATCGACTTTTTGAAGGTAACGACATCGAAAAAGCAGTCTGGGGAATCGAACAAATTAGGAATCAAGAGTTTGGAGAATACCTAGGCGTCAAAGCCAACCTTCCCAACCAAAAAGTGATGATGGCGCAATTCCAACAAACATTGAGAAATATCGAACAGGAAACTCGCAAGCGGTCTGGTATTATCTATATAATCTCGCGAGTCGATCGACTGGAATTAATTTTAGTTCCTCCTGTAGGGCAGCCGATTCACTACAGCGTTCCCGAAGCCAACCGTGAAGCTCTCGAACCAATTGTTAAGGAGTTCCGCGAACAAGTCACCAATCTCGGAAAAGTCGGCACTATCAGTTATCTTCCCTCGGCCCAAAAACTGTATCAATGGGCGATCGCACCTCTAGAAAAAGACTTGCAAAACTTAGGAATTGAGACTTTGTTGCTATCAGTCGATCCCGGATTGCGGAGTTTACCCTTTGCCGCTTTGCACGACGGTAAAGGCTTCTTGATTCAAAAATACAGTTTCAGCCTAATTCCGAGTTTTAGCTTGACTAATCGCGAATATAAAAGCGTTAGAGACGCCACAGTGCTAGCAATGGGACGGTCAGAATTTGTTGACAAAAATCCCTTGCCCAGCGTGCCTCTAGAATTAGAAACAATTTCTACCCAGTGGCAAGGGCCATCTTTCCTCAATTCGAGTTTCACTATTAACAATCTCCAATCGCAACACGCCAACAAAGGATTTCGGATTGTTCACCTAGCAACCCATGCTAACTTCATCTCGGGACAAGCGAGCAATTCTTACATTCAACTCTGGAATTACAAATTGCAGCTCAGTGACATGGAGAGTTTAAATTGGCGCAATCCGCAGGTAGACTTGTTAGTGTTGAGTGCTTGTAGAACTGCTTTGGGCGATCGCGAAGCAGAGTTAGGTTTTGGAGGTTTAGCGGTCAAATCCGGCGCCAAATCTGCCCTAGGGAGTTTGTGGTATGTTGATGACGGAGGCACTTTGGGACTGATGAGCGAATTTTACCAGCAGCTTCGAGGAGGCAAAACCAAGGCAGAAACTCTGCAACTTACTCAACAGGCGATGATTGCTCGTCAAGTTCGGATTGAAAATCGGCAATTAGTAACAACAGCGGGCAAATTAAATTTACCAAATAACATCAAACTACAAACCAACGATTTTTCTCATCCTTACTACTGGAGCAGTTTCACCCTCATTGGAAATCCTTGGTAAAAAGAGTTGACAGTTGACAGTTGACAGTTGACAGTTGACAGTTGACAGTTGACAGTTGATATCAAATCTGGTTGCATAGGAATTATTAATCTCTGCATTCCCTCTCTGTGTCCTCTGTGCCCTCTGCGGTTAAATCATTCCGATACAGAAACGGTATGCCAGTTGAGAGTTGACAGAGTAGGGTGCGTCAGGAAAGGTAAATTTTAAATCACCCCCAATCTAATTCTGACGCACCATTTATGCTTGGCATCAGCATCATATTTTTCGGCAAAGCTCATCAAAAATTATCTCAAAGCAGCTCTAGGCCCAAGCTGTTTCAAATTAGGTGCCGCAGTTCCATAATTGACACGACAACCGATATTTAACAAACTAGAACTGCATTCGAGAGGGACAATTTGCTGGTCGAGGAGAGCGCTGCAACTTACATACTGGTCATCATTAGTATCTCTTACCATACATTCGATCGCTCTAGCGCCCGATCGACTCGCCCAACTATTCATACCTACAACTGCAATCATGTGCTGCCAGAAAAACGACAACACTAAAACTCCCAACAGTACAGCCACTCCCAATCCTGCTTTCAACTTCCAACTGCTCAGGATGTTTCCCACGCTACTTTTTACATTTTCCGTCCAAGAAATAGAGCTTTCGGAAGTTGTTTCTGGAGCCGATAAATTTGTTTGTGTTTGTTCTGGGATTTCCGACATTACGTATCTCCTCTGATTGCTGGAACTTTGTTCGGTTGGCAGTTACGCGCGATCGCAAATGCCAACTCTATCAAATTTTAGCAAAACTAGCCTGTGCCGACAACCGATTCGGGCGCCCAGGCTGGGGAAGTATGTATATTGACGAATGGCGAGCGCGATTTCTATGCCTTTTGAGGTATTGCACAATTTGCGATCGGCAGGTTCGTAGTGAGGACTTCAGTCCTTCTCAAAATCAGAGGACTGAAGCCCGAAGATCAAACACTAAACAGGTTCGTAGTGAGGACTTCAGTCCTCATAAATTCAGAGGACTGAAGTCCTCACTACGAACCTTGCTGAGGACTTCAGTCCTCATAAATTCAGAGGACTGAAGTCCTCACTACGAACCTTGCTAATGGGATACACCTTACTAAAAATCACAAATTTTCAAGTTGCCAAAAGTTCCAATAACTCAGCTTCCGAAAGTAGTTCGATTCCCAAAGATTGGGCTTTTTCTAATTTGGAACCTGCATCTTCGCCCACAACCACATAATCGGTTTTAGCACTTACAGAACCTGTGACTTTTCCTCCTGCTTTGACAATCAAATCTTTAGCTTCATCTCGTTTGAGAGTCGGCAAAGTTCCCGTAAGTACAAAAGTTTTACCTGCAAGTTGTAAATTTTGGTCTGCTAAGTTTTGACTTTTTACTTCAGAATGCAATTGCAATCCCGCAGTTTGCAACCGTGCAATTAAACTTTGATTTGCCGGAACTCGAAACCACTGATAAACTGCTTGTGCAATTTCCGGGCCGATGCCGTAAACTCCCTCAATCGATGCCGCCGATGCCGCTGCTAACTCTTCCACATTGGCAAACCTTTCAGTCAGCAATTGAGCGTTGACACTGCCGACGTGGCGGATGCCCAAGCCGTAGAGTACCCGCGCATAAGGTTGATTTTTCGATCGCGCGATCGCACTTACCAACTTTTCTGCTAACTTTTTACCCATCCGTTCCAAACCCATCAACCTTTGGGCAGTCAAATCAAACAAATCCGCCGCCGAATGCACCAGATTGCTATCCACCATCTGCTGCACCAACTTTTCCCCAACACCATTAATATCCAGAGCATCCCGGCTGCAAAAATGAATCAGGGAACCCCTCAAAATCGCCGGACAAGACGTGTTGATGCAGCGAGTCACGGCCTCCCCTTTTTCGCGAACCACAGGCTGCGTGCATTCGGGACAGCAGCTAGGCATTTGAAAAAGTTGAGCATTTTCGGGACGAAGTTCTGCTAAAACTCGGACAACTTCTGGTATAATTTCCCCAGCTTTTCTGACAATTACAGTATCGCCGATGTGGAGATTGAGATCGGAAAGTCGATCGCTATTGTGGAGAGAAGCCCGCGAAACCGTCGTTCCAGCCAACTGCACCGGTTTGAGTTCCGCTACGGGAGTCAGAGCCCCGGTTCTCCCGACTTGTACAGTTATTGCTTCTACAATTGTAGGGACTTCGGCGGCCGGATACTTAAGGGCGATCGCCCAACGCGGAAACCTCTGAGTAAAACCCAACTGTCGTTGCAGTGCGATCGAATTAATCTTAACAACAACCCCATCAGTCATGTAAGGTAAATTTCGCCGTTCAGTATCCCAATATTCGTAATACTCCCGCACCTCATCCAACGAAGAGCAAATTTTCCGATTGGGATTCACCTTAAACCCCATCCTTCGCAACAATTCCAAAGATTCCCCTTGCGTCTTTTCCTCATTACCCTCATCTAAATGTAGAGTATAAGCAAAGAAATCCAACCGTCGCTTATCTACAATCTTAGAATCCAACTGTCGCAGCGTACCCGCCGCAGCATTGCGAGGATTAGCAAACAATTGTTCCCCCGATTTTTCTCGTTCCCGATTAATTTCCTCAAACACAGCCAAAGACAAAAAAGCCTCACCCCGCACTTCCACCACCGGCGGCGGATTATCTAAATTAAGTTTGAGAGGAATCGATCGAATCGTCTTAACATTTTGAGTGATATCCTCTCCCGCAATCCCATCACCCCGCGTTGCACCGCGAACCAAAATCCCATTTTCATAGGTTAACGCTAAAGCAGAACCGTCAATTTTTAACTCGCAAACATAGGAAACCCCCCCCAGCCCCCCCTTGCTAAGGGGGGGAGTAATTTCCTCGTAGGAAACCCCCCCCAGCCCCCCCTTAGCAAGGGGGGGAGTAATTTCCTGGTTAGAGTCGTTGCTAAGAGGAGGTGCAGTTCCCTCTTGTCCCCCCCCTTGATAAGGGGGGGTTAGGGGGGGTGCATTTCCCTGTTGATAAGGGGGGTTTAGGGGAGGTGCATTTCCCTCTTGTCCCCCCCCTTGATAAGGGGGGGTTAGGGGGGGTGCAATTCGCTGCCAGCGTTCCTGCCATTTGGTCAATTCCTCAAAATTAAAAGCATTTTCCAAACTGTAGAGAGGAATATTGTGCTTCACGCTAAAAAATTGAGAAGCCGGCTTTTCTCCCACGCGCTGAGTCGGACTTTCCGCAACAATCAATTCAGGATAATCTGATTCTAACTCTTGCAACTGTCGGTAAAGGCGATCGTACACCTCATCAGCCATAATCGGCGCATCAAGAACATAATAAGCATAGCTAGCTTCCTGTAGCTGCTGCCTCAATTGTTTAACTCGCTGCTGAATTTCTGGTTGCATATTAATTTAAAAGCGTATATTGTCTAACCGCAAAAGATCCGGCACGTAGTTGGGCTTTAGCCCCCCTAATTTAAGCAATTCTCCAAAAGTCAGGTACGTAGTTGGGCTTTAGCCCCCCTAATTTAAGCAATTCTCCAAAAGTCAGGTACGTAGTTGGGCTTTAGCCCCCCTAATTTAGTAGTTATATTAAACTATCAGTCATACCTCATCTTTTTGAGAAAAGCTACAAACACAAACCATAAAAATCTTAGCATGATCTGCCCTGCTCTGCGATTGTACTTAGAACATTTAAAATCAATTAACGATCCCAATCTTCAACCTCATAAAGGAAACGAGTTCCCCCCATCAGCTTGCGATTAGCCGAGGTACTTTGCACAAAAACCGCATACTTTTCTAGATTGCTCGGCTTGATGCGAACTGTCTCACCCATTGGCAAACCCAACATTTCTCGCGCCGCTTCTCCTTCAAACAAATCCCCTGTCGAACGCTCCATCAGCACAATTTCTTTCTTACCTTGGATAGTTTCTGTTTTGGTAAATTCATAAAACCCGCGCCCGGTTTTAAAAGCCAAACCATTTTCCAGAACAAAAGCTTTAATCGAAATCTCATTGTCTACTTCCAGAATCTGAAATCTCCCCGGTTTGACAGCCCGCAATTCTGCTGACTCATAAAAATTAATACGGGATAGGGGAAACGAGCGCGGCTTTAGCCCTTCTTAGGGAAGCTATAAGGGGGACTTCAGTCCCCGTCAGTCTTAAAATGCGTAACTGTAGCCATCTTTTCTGTGAACTATTTTGCAGTATTTATGGCTAATCCCTTGCACCAATTCTGATGCTGAGATATTGAACGAACCCGTCGTTCTAACTGCAACCCGACCAACATATTCACCTATTTTCTTGCCACTTGTGACAACTGCTTTTACAATGTCACCAGTTTGAAAGCCTTTAACAAACTTGTTTTGAGGAACGTATCGAGATGGAAAGCCAAACCTGTCTGTGCGACACATTTGACGAGTTCCGTATCCAGTTGCTTTGATTAGCAGTGGTTTATTTGTTAATACTTCGAGCGATTCAACTTGACCGACACAAGCAGCATCAAGCCAATGAGTTTTAGGTAAATTAAACCGTACTCTATTGAACTTAGTCAATCCACCCGAACCAGTTAAAACAGTCAGCCCCGTTTCTTTCAGTCCAGAGAACAACGCCCATCGAGTCGAATTCACGGCAGCAGCGTCCTTGAGCGGACGTTTGGCTTGTGCAATAATGTGCTTCAAAATGTCAGGCTTCTTGGCTAAGAATTGTTCAATGTTTTGAGTGCCTTTCTTGAGATTGCATTTCTCGCAAGCAAGGCAAAGATTAGAAATTCGATTGCTTCCACCTTTGGCTTTGGGATGAATGTGCTCAACCTGCAAAGCTACATTTTCAGTGCCGCAGTAAGCGCATTTCCTGTTCCATTTGTCAAGCAAATATTGCCGAACTTCGTAGCCTTGTAGTTCGCCTTGCTGGTATTCAATGCCTGAGATTTCAGGATTTTGTAATTGTTGCAGGTCAAATCTGACCAGCTCTTGAAAGATTAAACCGATAGGTGCAAGCCTGCGTAATTTATCGACCCAAGTCAGGGTTGTTTCTACACGGTGCTGCAAGGATGGCGCTAACCAACCTTTTTTGCGGGTACGGTTGAAGAACCTTGCTTGACGGTAACGAGTATGGCGATTTCGCCTTCCTCGACGCAGTGAGCGACGAGATTCAAGACTTGCTTTAATAGCTTGACCGCGATGGGTTAACTCAGCACCAAAAATCACTTTCTCACCCTGCAATAATGCGATGCCTGTAGTTTTTGAACCTGGATCTAATTTGAGAGCGATCGATTTGACGGTTGCTGTTACTGCTTTTTTGAGAATAATGGTGAAAGGGAATCTTCTGAAGATTGCTGCTTTACCAGCAGTTAATAACTTACGAGCCATTGATGGCTTGCAAGGTGTGAGCGGTTTCTTGTTTGTATCAAGTACGAAAATAAAATTGGACATTGTTGTGTCCCTCCACTTGCGTGTAATGTTAGCTTCGCCAATGTTATAAGAGCTTGTTAGATCTGCAACACTGTCTCAGTGACTTTAAGACTGTTTAATTGCAGATGACAGAGCAAGGAACTAGCGAGAGCATTCGCTTGGTGTCGTGACCCAAATAACGTAGTCAGTTAAGACTTAGGCTGGTCAACACAGCTTGCAATTTCTTACAAGCTCAGTCTATGAGAGAGCTGAGTTACTGACAACATTCTGGAGCATCGCCGCCGCCAGTAGGTTCGACATTTTCCACAAAATTGCAAATCTTGCCGACATCGCCCGACAAATCGAGGTGTTTAGTCACGTAGGTGCTCCCGGCGTCGCAATAGTCGCCATGAGCAATAATGCCAATGCGAATGCCAGGAATTTCATCAAGCAATCTTGTTACCGTTTCTTTGATTTTCCTACGAACTTGCGTCAAGCAAGGGTACATACTGCCAGTTGTATCAAAGCTAAAAACGACTTCAATGTTGTTGGTTGCCATGACCTGA
The DNA here is from genome assembly GCF_020883145.1 of Microcoleus sp. CAWBG27. Classification (NCBI taxonomy): domain Bacteria; kingdom Bacillati; phylum Cyanobacteriota; class Cyanophyceae; order Oscillatoriales; family Microcoleaceae; genus Microcoleus; species Microcoleus sp. CAWBG27. Next base: position 51,876 of record NZ_JAHREU010000042.1, on the reverse strand, counting down.
ATTTCCCTAAGGGACAACGATTTCTTGATTTTATTATAACTCAATACATTTTACTTAATCTTGTCCTACAAGAGCAAGGAAGCAGATGAGGTACGTTGTTGGGCTTGGGCCCTCTTTCCGAATATTATAAAGAGGGCCCAAGCCCAACAACGTACCTAATTTGTATTACGAATCTAGTAAACAGTATTTATTGTAGCTCAAACAAAAAGGAGCCAGCAAGTAGAAAATCTTAAAACTTTCTAATGATGACTCGCATCGATAAATCATGAATTATGCGAAAACACTCTCACAAATTCAGGTCGGAAAAATCGCTAAACTTCTTGTTGTTATCCCCCCCGGACATGGAAGGTTGAAGATTATCACCATCTTTTTCGCCATTCGAGTTGCCGTTGGCGCGGGATTTGATCGAATCTTGAGAGTTCGGCTTGGTGAAAGCAAGCGGTTCAGCGTGTTCTACTTGAAACACGTTAGCGTATAGGTTGGCAATAATCTGTTTGCCACCCTGGGTCAATTCCAAGTAGTTCAAAGCTGCTGGAATGTATGGGAAAACTCCGTTCCAATAAAACTTGGCGTAATTTTGGCGCAAATCTCCCGGGGATTTGTAGCCCAAGATTTTATTAGTGCCGACTTCCTCAAATTCGTAGAATAGGGCGCTGATTTTGCGGAGGTAATTTGGGTCACTCAACTGACCGATCAAATCGGCGGCCCTGGCGAGTCCAGAATAGTTGTTTCTGTCTTGATGGGTTTCGCTAGCAGGAACTGGGAAGCGTGTCAACTCAATATTGCGCTTGATTTGTTCGGCATCAATTAATGTGTGGCCGCCGAAGCGTTCGTCTATTACGAGTTTTCCTCGATCGACATGATAAGGAGTTAAACTAGCAGAAGTGGCGCCGATCGCCACAGAAACCATGCCTCCATCAATACCAGTAGCATAGAGTCCCACAGATTCTTGGTCTTGGCGGCAAACACCTTTCACGTAGCCGATATCGTGGCACAGCAGCGAGATCAGGTAGTGCAGCCAATCTTCCGGTGACACACCTCCTTCGCGAATATGCTTGCCCCGGAGAATCTCTTGTCCCACCAAGGCCACGAGCATTGTGTGTTCCACATTGTGGTAAAGAGCATCGCAGTTAGCGATGTTTTCGAGAGCCATAGTCCCCGCCCAGGCGATAATTTCAGGGTAGTCAGGCTTGTACTTGCCGTAGGTGCGGCGGTAGCCGGCCTGTAGCTCTTGTACAAAAGCGTCAATCAGGATGGCAGTTGCATTGAACATGATAAATTCTCTCACTCAGGCTATAGTTGCAAACTCGATCGCAAATATCTGGGATAGCTGAAACAATAATCAATGGGCATTAGAATAGGTTTGACCCCTCGCCCAAAGACGGATACAAGCGCAGGCTTAAGTCCTAGATGCTCCCAAATTTTAGACCCAAGTTTCAGCTTCCAGATTCATCTGCCGAGTTAATCTCAAATCTCAACTCTCAACTCTCAAATCCATTCACCCCTCGGGGTTGAATTTTAAAGTTCAGCTAGTCTTGTTAGGTCAGAAAATTGCTCTTTTGGATATACTTCCCACGATAACCTAATTTCCCAAGTAAAAGATCGATTTTTTGGTATTAAGTATTAGTGAAACAATTTACATCGTTTCACCGACTAATTATTAGAAGTTCTAGGTGTTAAAGTTATGAACTGTCTGTTTCGGAGTCTCTCTACTGCGGCCATTCGCGCTCGGCGGTCGATCGCCCCAAAATACCTAGGATTGTTTGCCTTCACGGCTGTTTGCACCGCTGCACCGGCCTTGGGAGCAGAACGAATCTATATAACTTACGGGCCGCTAGAAGTATCAGTGCCGATCGAATCCCTGACACTCTTTGCCAAAGAAGGCAAAATCGATTCAAACTTGGACGGCTTTGCTCAGTACGCCAAAGAATCACAGCTAGCGGAGATTCGCAACGGCTTGCAAGCGAAAGCAGAAATCAGCCACGTGACAATAGCCCAATTCCTCTACACGCCTCAAGGAGAAGTGCTGCTGGAACGCTTGGGGCGAGTAATTCAAACCAAAGCTCGGCAGCCCGGATTTTATGCCATCCGAGCAGCCCTAATTTTAGCTGCCTCAGATCCAGAAGGCATGACAATTCTCAACGTGCTGCGGAAATTCCCCACTTACGGCATCAGGATTGACATTGCACGCGGCTTGGGTATCGCCAACGAGCTGACATCGCTGATCAACCGTTCCAATCGGACGATCGCCGGAGTCACCAACTTGTCGGAAACACAAGCAGCCGAGGAGTCTGGGATACCGCCCGCCGAAATGCTACAGATCCAGGAAAAGGGCCCCTATAATTGGAAAAAATCATCGGTAACTCTGACGAGTCCAAATCGCGATCGTACCTTTGATATCGACATTTACCTGCCGCTCAAAAGTCCGCAACCGGCTCCAGTCGTAGTAATTTCTCACGGTTTAGGTTCCGATCGCATTTCCTACGAGTATTTAGCCAAACACCTAGCCTCCTACGGCTTTGCCGTCGCCGTCCCCGAACACCCCGGGAGCAACGCCCAACAAATCCAAGACCTAGTAACAGGCAGAGCCAGCGAAGTAGCAGAACCAGCAGAATTTGTCAACCGCCCCCTAGACATCAAAGAGCTGCTCGATTATTTAACCAAACTTTCGACAAGCAATCCGGTCTACCGAGGACAGCTAGACTTGCAGCGAGTCGGCGTCATCGGCCAATCTTTCGGAGGCTATACGGCTTTAACATTAGCGGGAGCCGAGATTAACTTTGCACAGCTAGACAAAGACTGCAAGCTGGAAAACGAAACTTGGAACCTCTCGCTGCTGTTGCAGTGCCGCGCCCGCAGCCTAGAGCGCAACCAGTACAATTTCAGCGATCCGCGCATCAAAGCTGCGATCGCCATCAACCCGATCGCCAGCAGCATTTTAGGAGAAACAAACCTCAGCAAAATCCAAATCCCAATCATGGTAATCGCAGGCACCGCCGATACCGTCGCCCCGGCTTTGCTCGAACAAATTCAACCCTTCACATGGCTGACATCGCCCAACAAATATCTGGTGCTGATGAACAACGGGACTCACTTTTCCACGATCGACCAATCCCCTCAAAGCGTCTTTTTGCCACCAGCACAGGCGATCGGGCCCGAACCCGCCTTAGCCCGCCGCTACCTCAACGGACTTAGCCTAGCCTTCATGGAAAGCTATTTGAACAACAAATCAAAGTTCCGCCCGTATTTAGAGCCAAACTACGCCCTGAGCATTTCCCGAAACACTCTGGGACTGAGAATTTTGCGATCGCTCACCCCGCAGCAACTGCAACAGTTCAGCAGTGCTCCACCTCCTCGCAGCCCTGCACCTGCGATCGCTCCAGTTGCTCCACCTTCTCCAGTTGCTCCACCTCCGGTAGCTCCTGTTCCCCGTTAGGGTTAAGTGCGATCGAAGCGGTGCACTCTTTTTTCCCCTCTCGATCGTTTCATCAGCTTTCCTGATGACTCCCATCAGTTAAGCTGTCGTTACACCCCTTTACAAAGCTTAACAAGACCGTTAATAATAGAGACATCATCCGAACATTGAAAAACCAATAGCAATCATAAACACATGACAGCAACCTTACAGCAGCGCGAAAGCGCTAATATCTGGTCGCAGTTTTGCAACTGGGTCACTTCGACCGACAACCGCATTTATGTAGGTTGGTTCGGAGTCTTGATGATTCCTACCTTGCTGACTGCCACAATCTGCTACATCATCGCCTTCATCGCTGCTCCTCCAGTGGACATCGACGGCATCCGCGAACCAGTTGCTGGTTCCTTGATGCTGGGTAACAACATCATCTCCGGTGCTGTTGTTCCTTCCTCAAACGCGATTGGCTTGCACTTCTACCCAATCTGGGAAGCTGCTTCCTTGGATGAGTGGTTGTACAACGGCGGCCCTTACCAATTGGTAATTTTCCACTTCTTGATCGGTGTATTTTGCTACATGGGTCGCGAATGGGAATTGTCCTACCGCTTAGGTATGCGTCCTTGGATCTGCGTAGCATACTCTGCTCCAGTAGCAGCAGCTACCGCAGTATTCTTGATCTACCCAATTGGTCAAGGTTCCTTCTCCGACGGTATGCCCTTGGGTATCTCCGGCACATTTAACTTCATGATCGTGTTCCAAGCCGAGCACAACATCCTGATGCACCCCTTCCACATGTTGGGAGTTGCCGGTGTCTTCGGTGGTAGCTTGTTCTCCGCTATGCACGGTTCTTTAGTTACCTCTTCTTTGGTTCGCGAAACAACTGAAACCGAGTCACAAAACTACGGTTACAAATTCGGTCAAGAAGAAGAAACCTACAACATCGTTGCAGCCCACGGCTACTTCGGTCGTTTGATCTTCCAATACGCTTCCTTCAACAACAGCCGTTCCTTGCACTTCTTGTTAGGTGCATGGCCAGTAGTTGGCATTTGGTTTACCGCTTTGGGTATTTCCACAATGGCATTCAACTTGAACGGTTTCAACTTCAACCAATCGATTATCGACTCTCAAGGTCGCGTAATCAATACCTGGGCTGATGTCATCAACCGCGCTAACTTGGGTATGGAAGTAATGCACGAGCGCAACGCTCACAACTTCCCTCTCGACTTGGCTGCTGGCGAAACCACTCCAGTTGCTTTGGTTGCTCCTTCCATCAATGGCTAAGTTTTAGTCTGAGATTACAAAAAGCGCTCTCCGCAAGGGGGGCGCTTTTTGTTTGGGAAAATATATTTTTTAGCGATATGATTTAGATCGTGTCTGGTAAATTGACCTCGATTCAAGGCCGGGGCGGGTTTATAGGATTTTTCGTTTTTAGTAAGGATTTTGGCGAACCCGCCCCTACAGGAATTAATGTTGAGGCAGAAACCGGGTTTTTTGCCTCGTTCGTAAGTCCTGTTAGTGTATTGATTTATGAAAGCGATCGTAAAAGGTAAGTCAAATGGTTGTCGCAATTTCTAAAGCAGGATTGGGTACAGGTGCGGCTTTCCTGTCAAACGTGACGTGGGAGACTCTGGAAAAGTTGGATGCAGATTTGGCGGGAACTGGGGCGCGTTTAACTTATTTGGATGGGTGTTTAGAAATTATGGCTCCTTTATCTGATGCTCATGAAGAACCTAAAAAAACTTTAGGTCAGGTTTTAGAAGTTTATATGCGGACGAAGGACATTCGTTTCTACGCCCGTGGTAGTACAACTATCGGGATGAAGGAGTTGGGTGCACGGAAAGAACCAGATGAGTCTTATTGTTTGGGTACGCGCAAGTCAGTTCCTGATTTGGCAATTGAAGTGACGGTGACAAGTGGTGGAATTGATACGCTGGAAATCTATCGTCGGATAGGAGTGCGGGAGGTTTGGTTTTGGGAGGATGGTGTAATTTCGGTTTATTGTTTGCGCTCTACGGGGTATGAGTTGGTTAGTAAGAGCGAACTGTTACCGGAGTTGGATTTGCGATCGATCGAGTTTTATTCGCGGATGGCGGATCAATATGATGCGGTGAATGCTTTTATGCGATCGATGATTTAACAAACCCGGCGGTTGAAACCGCGTCTACAAAAACAAAGTCTGCCTCCGCAGACTAAGAAATAAATGGGTGGAATGTTACTTGGATTGAATATATTCTTTAAATACAGGATTAATCTGAAATTGCGATCGCCCTCCTACTAACACTTTTTCCACTAAGCTGCGTCGGGTTAAGGATTGTATGGCTTGCCAGAATTGCGATCGGGATAATTTGCGATCGGTTGATTGTAAAGAATAACCAGTATTAGTAGAGTACATCACCTTTATAGGAATTTGCGATCGAACAGATACATTTGAGCAGGTGACACACTCTACCAAGTAAAACTAACGTCGATAGAGAGTGCCATCAGGCATTTTTGCCCCATTTAGATTTGCTTGTCTCAAGTCTGCACCACTCAGGTTAGCTTGCTGTAAGTTGCTACCAGTAAAGTTGGCTTTTTGTAAGTCAACCCCACTTAAGTCTACTGCACTCAACTTGTTTGCTAGTAAATTTAGTAAGTCTTGGCTATTTAGCGTGGAACTTCGCCATAAAGCGCTGTTATTTAGATGTAGCTGAATTAACCCTAGTAATTCGTCCTTACTAAGATTTACCTGATTAGGATCGCTTTTGATTAAGTTAATTAAATCATGCTGATTTAGCTTAGAGTTGACTAGCTTCTGTACATCTTGCTGGCTTAAGTTAACTTTATTCCAGTCTAACCCGCTGAAATCCAAGTTACTAGGGTCAGCTTTGATGAAATTGACTAAATCTTGCTTGCTCAAGTTAACTGTCAATATTTTGATGGAATCTTCCTTACTCAATCTAATTTTACTCCAGTCAAATCCCTGGAAATCTAAGTTGCCAGGGTTTTTAACTTTGCTGATTTTGACTTCACTCAAGTCAGCACCTGTTAAGTCTACGCCAGTCAAATTTGCACCACTCAAATCGGATCTTCTCAAATCAGCATTATGCAGGTTAACACCTTGTAGATTCTTCCCACTGAGGTTAGCACCTGGTTTGATTTCGGTTTCAGTGGCTACTGCATTGCTTGTAGAGTCTTTACTGCCACAAGTTCCTTGTCCGAAAACTAAAAAGCAATCAGTTTTTTTAGTGACATTAGGTGGACTTCCTTCTGCTCTGACTTGAGCCGGGTGCATTAGGAGGATTCCAAAACATAAAAATGCGACAATTAAAAACTTGCTAATCAACTTGTTAGCGATTGTAATTTGAGGTAGCATCGTAAACTTTATCCTACAGTGAGTTTGACAGAGATTGAGACAGATATAATATTTGCTAGTCTAACAGCAAAATAGGGAAACGGCGCGATCAAGCGCGCTACTTTTTTAAAGTATAGTTTCCCTAACTGTTATCTCCACTTTTAGCTAGCGAGGCCCAGCTTCAATTGCAGAATTGGCTATCTGAACGAGCATTTTCTCTTGCCCATTCTTCATCGTTACTCGGTACAAAACACCTTGATACTGCCATTCAACTAAAGCCGTGCAGTAAGCACCACAACCATTAGAAAAAACTCCTTGTGTTCTGCCAGCTAATTGAATAGTTTTGAATTCACCCCTAAATCCTCTAGGCGCTGGTGTTGCTGCTTGTCCACCTCTTTCTGCTGAGATACTCCCGATGTAGCACGGCGTACCGCTGCAATTAGGTATGGAGCTCATTACAACGCTATAGCTCTGCGTTTCGACTCGGCTTTCCAAGTAAATTTGTTTTGGGAATGGAAGCTGACTGGGTAGAAAAATTGGGACTCTCGTCTTACCTTCCATGTGCGAAAGAATTTCACGAACTGGAAAAGAAATACTCGATTGAGAATTACCAGCTTCAGAATTAGCAGACTGAGGGCGAAACCCTTGCACAAAATTAGTCCACCGCTGAATTTTATTACCAGTAATATCTAAAATTGGAATAGAACGAGTCCTTGATATTGGCCGCCCAGCCTCCTCCTGAGAATATTCGATCGCAGTACGCTCTGGCTTCCCTAAACCATAAGTGTTAGCAATATCGCTAGCCAACTGACAATTTATTCTGAATTGCCCCATGTCAATTTTACCATTTCCGGCGCGGTAATACCAAGTCCTACCGCCAGCGTTGGGTATCTCCTGACAATCAGAATATGTCACCTCAAACATCTTGGCAATATGCACGTCATAGAGGCGCAACTGACCCCCATAAGCAGATTTTGTGGTATTGGTTTCTGACACCGTAAGGGTATAGGTTCCTTCTGCGTGTTGTAATCTCATTGGAACTTGTGTTTGAGCGATCGCCTCTGGTATCCTCTGAATGGGAGTTACAGCTCCCCAACTTAAAGTAATAGCACCTAAACTTGTTAGCAATAATTCTTTTGTGCCTCTCATTTGTCCCTTGAAAACTATTGGATAGTTGTATTATAGAGCTTTAGTTTAGCTAAAGAAAAAAGTTTTGCTTCTTCCTTGGTTACACACGCTATATTTATTGGTAATCAAATAGCGATCGCACCTCATTAACATCTGATTTTAGATTGCTACTTTCGATCAACCCAGTATTGTGTTCTACGCTTGTGATGTGCAACCGCTAAAATGCGAATCAGATCGCCTTCTAAAATACGATAAAGCAGAGAGTAGGAGAACTTTGGTAAAATCACCCGACGAACAGAACTTTTAACCTTTGAACCAGCTTCAGGATATAGCATGAGGAAGTTTACTGCGTCTTCTACTTCTCCCAAAAACTCTAACCCAAGCCCAGGTTTTTGTTCTTCGTGATAGGCAGTGGCATCAATTAATTCTTGTTCGGCTAGTGGATGAAATATCACGTTTTTCATTGCAGAAGCCCACGAATCTTCTCAAACACTTGTTCAGCCGGAATACCAGTGACTTGGCCGCCATCCATTTCTCGATCGCGCCTTTGGGCTTCTTCGACCCAGACAGATGCCACTTCTGGATCGATTTCACTACTTTGTCCCAAGTGCTTTAGGAGTCGCGATAGCAATATTGCTTGAGAATCCCTTGGCAATGCCATAACCTCAGCTTCAAGATTTTCAATGGTCATAATATTTAAGGGTTTTATGATACACTAATTCTATCATACTTTGGAATCAAAGGTGGCATCAGGCAACATCTTTGGTAATTGTAAGGTCGATATTATCGAGGATCGGTAAAGGAAGATTCATGGTGAGACCAAGTAAAATCCAGTCTTCCAATACCTCTTGCAATTCTTCCCGACAAGCTTCGAGAGTTACAGCATTTGCATAGACTCCTTCACAGATAGGAATTTCTCCGTAGAAAGTCCCATCATCAGGGAAAATTTCATACTTAGCTTGCTTCATGGCAGCTTGGATGTATTTAGTTAACATATTAAAGCACTCTCCTTTATGGATTTCTAGCTAATGACTTTATAAATAAGTTATAGCATCAATTAATACTTGTTCAGCTAGTGGATGAAAAATAGAGTTTTTCATTCCAAATTACGATCGCCCAAAAAATTCATGACTGAGACTTAAGTTTGGCCTTGGCTGCTCGCAGCTTTTCCCAAGCTGCTTCTGTTCCTGGCCTTGGTGGTAGGGCGGCAATTCGGGCAATCAGATCGCGATTTTTTTCTTCATAATACAGCCGAAGTTCCTCAGCTTCCTTAAGAACCATTTGATACTCAGCTTCAACATCAGCGCGATTTGCCTCAATATAAGCTAAAGCCGCATTAATTTGTTCCTCTGTCAGATCGAACAATCCCCTGATAAACTTGGGCGGATATTGAGCCGTTACATAGTCCATGATGTCGTAGATCGTGATGCGCGTACCTGCGATCGACAGTCCTCTTTCTGTACGGATAATCGCTGCTTGTTCGTTGGATATGGTTGTCATTTTTATAGCCTCCTCGAAGTTATTTTTAAATTGGTCGAAAACTCTGCACAAAATTCAGCCAGCGATCGACTTTATTGCCAGTAATGTCTAACATTGGGATAGAACGAGTTCTGGATATTGGCGGCCCTGCTTCTTCCTGAGAATATTCGATCGCACTACGCTCTGGTTTGCCTAAACCGTAAGTCTTCGCAATATCTCCCGCCAACAGACAGGTGATTCTGAATGTCCCCATGCTAATTCTGCCATTTCCGGCCCTGTACTCCCAATCTCTAAAGCCAGCCCTGGGTATCTCCTGGCAATCAGCATAGGTCACTTCAAACATCTTAGCGATGTGCACGTCATAGAGTCGCAACTGACCCCCATAGGCAGATTTTGTGGTGTCCGCCTCCGACACCGTAAGGGTATAGGTTCCTTCCCCGTGTTGCAGTCTCATCGGAACCTTTGTCTGGGCGATCGCCCCTGGTATCCTCTGAATAGGAGTCCCGAAAACCCAACTCATAGTAATAGCGGTCAAGCTGGTGAGGAATAATTCTTTCGCGCTTCTCATTTATCTCTTAAAAGCTATAGCCTATTTGTAGCATATATTTAATTTTACTATAACTGTAATTTTTAAGAATAATTTTACGGTTATACCTCAATAGGGTTTACTTAACGCTTTTGATGAATTTCATCTGACGATTTTTGGATTATAAAGAGGTGAAGTAGATATTAAGAAGATTTTACCGCAGAGAACACAGAGAACACAGAGAGGGGAGGGATAAAAGGTTTTTTTACGACATCCAAAACCCTCGCAATACTCTTCCCTCTGCGCCAAAAGCGCCCCAATACGGTTCAAAACTCTTCTCTTGATGGAGTGGATTGTATTTCAATACGGTTTACTTAATGCTTTTGATGAATTTCATCTGACGATTTTCTGGCAATATAGCCATTTTGGGCAAGTCAGATTTTTCTTAAGTCAACTGAATGAAGGTTATACCTAAATTTTATGTATTGAACCAACTGCCAAACTATACGATCGTAACTATTGATGGGCAGATTTATTTCGTCAAAGGCGATCGGCTCGCTCGGCACTGAAATTAGACATCAAGAAATAATCAAACCAGGAGTGAGCCGTTCCTCAGACGCCGCTCCAAATATGCAATTTAAATTCAGAATTGTTTGCCAGCCAACGCTACTTGAATTTATCCTCAAACAAGCAAGGCTGCTAACAGATTTTTTACCACTTCCCCGCATGAAGACACCAGGTGTTCGTGGTACTTTCTGTAACTTACACTTTTACGCTAAGTTAGAATGGCAAATTTCTAGAAGTCTTCAAAACCATGCCATCAGCAGTACCAGTTACGATCGTAGTCACAACCCCAACCCCAACCAGCCCGGGTACAAGGCCCGGAGGCTCTGCTACCGCTCGCAATGGCACCAGCGGCCCTGACTCCCTCAGCGGTACTGCCGGCGCTGACTTGATCTTCGGTTTGGGAGGCGCTGACAGCATTTTAGGTTTGGGGGGAGACGATAGCCTCTACGGCGGTGACGGCGACGACTCAATACAGGGCGACGCTGGTAATGATTTGCTGTTCGGCGGTGCAGCCCGCGACAGCGTTTTGGGCGGCGCGGGCGACGATACTTTCTACGGGGGGAAAGGTGCTGACTCGTTAAGCGGGGATGATGGCAATGATTTGCTGTTTGGCAACCAAGACAACGATACTTTGTTGGGCGACGCGGGCAATGATACGTTTTTTGGCGGTGCCGGCGATGACTCGCTGTTTGGTGGGCTGGGCGATGATTGTTTGTCGGGCGATCGCGGCAGAGATACTTTAACTGGTGGCGCAGGGAATGATACTTTTTCGATCGGGCGATCGGCAGATGGCGATGTGATTACCGATTTTACTGTTGGTACGGATAAAATTCGCTTGAGAGCTGACCTCACTTTTGCCGAACTCACCATTTCTGCTGGGCCCGGAACCGTGCCGAGTACAATTGTTCAGTTTACAAGTACCAAGGAAACTCTGGCTACTGTATTGGGAGTTACTATCTCTCGGACGGACTTTATTTTTTAATTGGGAATGGTTCAACAGTTGACAGTTAACAGTTGACAGTTGACAGTTTGAGAGGAACCTCTACTTATAAGTCCGAGGATTGCATTAATGAATCGTCTGATTTTAATTTCCCCCTAAAACGGAGAGGCTTTCAACCAATTATTTCTGGTAATGGGGATTGAGAATTTGGTAATTGGTAATTGGTAATTGGGCTTGCGGGTACTTTTTAGTTTTAAGTTTTCAATGTTGAACTTTTTAACTGAAAACCGGAAGCGTTGCGACCAACAAAGCAATGTCAAAACGTTTCTTTTTCCTTATTTCTTGTTCCTTGTTCCTTGTTCCATCTTCCCTCGAACCGATTTCCATTACATCCGTTATATCCCGTACACTGCTCGTTGCCGAACTTCCCTCTTCCTTCTTTCTTACTAATGACTATTGACGGTTTTCTCAATCTCAACAAACCTGCCGGCATGACATCTCACGACTGCGTGGGGCGAGTGCGCCGAATGTTGAAACTCAAACGAGTGGGACACGGAGGAACCCTCGATCCGGCTGTGACTGGCGTTTTGCCGATCGCCCTTGGAAGAGCAACCAGACTGCTGCAATTCCTCCAACACCACAAAGCTTACCGAGGTACGATTCGGTTTGGCTTAACTACCGCTACGGACGATTTAGAAGGAGAAATCCTGAATTCTCAACCTGTCCCGGAGTTGAGTTTAGAACAAGTGCAAGCTGCACTGCCGAATTTTATCGGCAAAATCGAGCAATTTCCGCCGAGTTTTAGTGCAGTGCAGGTGGGAGGAAAACGGCTTTATGAGTTAGCTAGAAAAGGCGAAACTGTGGAAGTTGCGGCTAGGAATGTTGAGGTGTTTCGGCTGGATATCTTGGGTTGGCGGCCCGGCGATTTTCCAGAATTGGATTTGTCGATCGCCTGCGGGGCCGGTACATACATTCGGGCGATCGCCAGAGACTTGGGCGCACTATTGAATGCAGGCGGTACTTTGGCTGGTTTGACTCGCACCGAAAGCAGCGGTTTCTCGATCGACCAAAGTCTCACGTTTGAAGAATTAGAAGTGCAATTGCAGGAGAATACATTCAGCCCGATTTTGCCATCGGCGGTTTTGAGACACTTAGGTGCGATCGTCCTTTCTCCTGAATATACCAAACGCTGGTTTCAAGGACAGCGCCTCCCGATTCCCGAAACGACGATAGAAGCCGAGAAAAGTAGCAACAATCCCCCTGAAAACTTAATACCCGAACCTCCCTATCCCTTGCAAGTTTACGATCGAGATGGTAATTTTTTAGGTATCGGTCAGGTAGCAAACTCAGATACAACTACCATATTGTCTCCTCAAATTGTCTTTTAGGTATCCAAGAGGTGAAAATGAAAATAGGTATAATTGGTGCTGGAAATGTTGGCGGAACTCTGGGACGCATTTTAACTCAAAAAGGTCACTCCATTGTATTTGGCGTTAGAGACCCCCAGAGTGCAAAAGTGCAGTCGGCGGTGGAAGCGACAGGAGGAAATGCGCGAGCAGCTAGCGTTGGGGAAGCTGCAAGTCACGGTCAAGTTTTGATCTTAGCTACGCCTTGGAATGGCACGCAAGAGGCGATCGCCGCTGCGGGAGATTTGACTGGCAAAATTATAATTGACGCCACTAACCCGATCGAGATGACACCCGCTGGACTTGCTGCTGGACTGACAATCGGATACACTACCTCGGCAGCCGAAGAAATTGCCAAATGGGCGATCGGATCGCAAGTTGTAAAAGCGTTTAACAACATTGGCGCAAGCTGTTTTGAGAACTTGCAGTTCGGTTCGCAAACAGCAACTGCTTTTATTTGCGGAGACGATGTAGAGGCGAAGAAAATTGTCACCAATCTTGCGAAAGATATCGGATTTGAAGTTGTAGATGCAGGGACACTCCAACAAGCTAGATTGTTGGAACCTTTGGGAATGCTGTGGATTAACCTAGCTTTCAGCGGTATGGGACAAGATTTTGCGATTAATTTAATTAAGCGCTGAGGTGAAGATTGTGAAAGTATTGCTGATCGGATTAATTCGAGGCTACAAAATGGGGATTTCTCCTTATTTGCCTAACGCCTGTAGATTTCAGCCCACTTGTTCCCAATACGCGATCGAAGCCATAGAAAGATTTGGGCCAGCCCGCGGCGGCTCGATGGCAGTTAAGCGGATTTTGCGCTGTCATCCTTTTCATCCGGGGGGTTACGATCCCGTACCTCCCAAAGATAGCGATTAGTCATTAGTCATTAGTCATTAGTCGTTAGTTATTAGTCATTAGTCGTTAGTCAACTGTCAACTGTCAACTGATTAAGACTGTCAACTGTCAACTGTCAACTGTCAACTGTTTAAACTAGCATCAGGTAATTTGTTATTTTGAACGCAATTCAGTAATATTACTGTTTTTTTCCCAAACTCAGCAGCGATATAATAGGGAAAACAGGAGTACAGGGAATGCGAGTTGATATGTCTGCTACCGCAATCGGGTACAAAATGCTTTCTCATACTTTGGCAGTCCTCAGCCAGAAACAAGCAACGGGAAAACTGCTATTAGAGCAAGGTGAGCAACAGTGGCAACTATACTTTTTTCAGGGTAGTTTGGTTTATGCCACAGGAGGAGCGCACAGAGCGAGGCGCTGGTACAGGGCTATTGGACAACACTGTCCCAACTTTCAAGTGGATCTTAGAGATCTGGAGGCTCGGGAACTGTGGGAATATCAACTGATTCAGCAAGGGCTAGCTGCCAGCGAAATGAGTTTGCAACAAGCTAAGGCGATCGTCCACAGCAGCATTTCCGAAGTTTTGTTTGCTCTGATCGGTCAATCGGGTTTGCGTCGGGAGTGGCGTCCGTCGGAAAAATATTTTTCTAAAATAATATCTTCTTTGCTGCTGTCTGTAACGGAAGTAGAACAAATTCTGTACTCTACAGAACTAATTTGGCAGAAGTGGAAAGGCATGGGTTTGTGGCTGGTAGAACCAGAACAAGCACCCCTTTTAAAAGCGTCTGCCCAGTTGCAGGAAAATCGATTTAGTTCTAACTCTTTGATAGCTTTGGCTAACGTATTTAACGGCGAGAATACTCTTTGGGATATTGCATTGAAGAAAAAGCAGTGCGTGACAGTCGCAACTCGCGCTTTAGTTAATTACATGAAGCAGGGTTTAGTAAATTTCCGCACAGTACCAGACTTACCGTCGCCTATAGAACAGTGGCGCCTTGCTGCGTCGATGGCTGGGCAGGTTCGCCCTTTGATTGCCTGTATTGATGACAGTCCGACAGTATGCGAATTTTTACAACAAATTTTATTGCCGGCGGGGTATCGAGTTCTAAAAATTCAAGATCCGATGGATGGAGTGGGCATCATTGCCAAACAAAAGCCTGCTTTAATTTTTATGGACGTGGTAATGCCGAAGACAAACGGCTTTGCTTTGTGCAATTTTTTGCGACAAACACCTAGTTTTCGGGAAACTCCGATCGTGTTTTTGACTGGTAAAGACAGTATAATCGATCGCACGCGAGCCAAACTTACAGGTGCTTCCGATTTTTTGAGCAAGCCGCCCAATCCGGAACAGGTTTTGCAAATAGCTCAGAAGTATTTAAAGGTAAAAGGCGATCGCAACCCTTTAGGAATTCGCCCCGACAATTTACTGAATTCGCGGCAACTTACTTTGGCAAATTCTTGAACCAAATTTATGCTCAAAAAGCATCCCTTATCCGGTGCGTCAGTCTCTGTCGCACCTTAAACGTATTATAATAAAGACGCAACTAGATTTGATAAATAAATCTTTGAGGGGCGAGTGTATAATTTTTCTGGATTTCACAGCCAGCATTTTAGTAAATCCGCCCAGCCTATATAGATTCTAATGCTTCGGACTTGATATTCATGATGAGCGATCGAACTCCGCAGGTAAGCGTGGTGATTCCGGCTTACAACTGTGCTGCTTACGTCGGCCAAGCCGTAGATAGCGTGCTGCGCCAAACCTATACTGACTGGGAAATTATTGTAGTAGACGATGGTTCCCGAGACGACACCAAATTAGTTTTAGAGCAATATGGCGATCGCATTCGCTACATTTACCAACAAAATCAAGGAGTTTCCATTGCCCGAAATCGCGGCATCGAACTAGCGCAAGGAGAATTCATCGCCTTTCTCGATGCAGATGACTACTTTTTACCCGAGAAATTAGCAGCACAAATTGCTGTATTCAGAGCGCAACCAAATCTAGGAATAGTCCACAGTGGCTGGCGTCAAGTCAACAGTATAGGCGAACGGATTAAAGATGTCAAACCCTGGAAAAACGTCCCTAAATTAGACCTAGAAATGTGGCTGCGGTGGAAACCAGTATTGCCCAGCGCAATGATGTTTCGCCGCGAATGGTTAGAGCGCGCTGGCGGTTTCGATCCTCGATTTCCCCCGGCTGAAGATACAGATTTAGCGCTGCGTTTAGCATTAATGGGATGCGAAACAGAATGGCTGCGGCAAATAACAGTTTGCTACCGCCAGCACGAACAAAGTGCCATGTACAAAGGTTTACCGCAGGCTAAATCCTTGGCGGCGGTAATGGACAATTTTTTTGCGCGGCCCGAAGTGCCGGATAAAATACGTTTGTTGGAAAAGCAAATCAAGTACAGTACGTTGGTTTGGATTGCTTGGTATTTGCACCGCACCGGTCATCCTGTTGAGATGGCAGAATTTTTGCAGCGTTCTTGGAATTATACGCCTTATTTGCCAGTGGAAACAGTAATTAATTGGGCGGAGTGTTTTACGGAATTTTCGCAGGATGCGGGCAATGAATTGGATGCAGATTTATTAACTCAATCTCCCGAATGGCAGCAGTTAATGCAGTGGGTTATTCTCAGCAGCTATACTACAATAGGTTTGTAGTGAGGAATTTAGTCCTTCTTAGAGGACTAAAGTCCTCACTACGAACCTTCTTAGATTGGTAAATAAGGTTTTTTTAACGAACCGCGAAGGCGCAAAGGACACGAAGGAAGAGAAGAGAAAAAGTGCTAAAGTTTTTTGGCAATGTGAAATGCTGAAATATAGGAAGCTTTGATGATATTTACGCAGTTTTTTGCGAGCGCTTCCCCCAAATTTGTTAACAATGATTTTCTTTTTTGCTCGTCTAGCGCGATGTACTCCGAGTAAGTCTGCAAAAGATTCAGATAATCCTCAATACTGTAGGTAATTTCACATACTAACTGTTCGTAAATTAAATCTTCGTACAGGCCTGAGTCGATGATATTTTGTCCGATTTCTTTGATACTTTCTGCTTGATTGACTCTTTCTTTGGCATGATATACTGCTAGAGATGGAGCTTGAGTTTGACAAACTTCATTTAAAACTCGGTAAACTTCATCTTCTGGCAAAACTCCGGCATTCCAGAGCAAAATCAATGAACCTTTATCTTTTAATGCGGCGGCCGTTTTTTGATAGCGAATCTCTGGTGACACCCAATGAAAAGAAGTCGCCGCCAGCACAGCATTGAATTTATCAGTTTCTAATTCCCACTCTTCCAAAGTTTGATTTTTAATCTTTACAGATGGATAAGTTTTACAGTTTTGTCGCGCTAGCTGACAAGCTGGCTGACTGGGTTCGAGACAAAGCATTGCAAAGCCTAATTCCGCAAACGGAACAGTGGCTATTCCGGGGCCGCATCCGATTTCAAGAATGTTGGCGTTTGAGGGAAGTTCGGCTAATTCGACAACGCGATTAATTAGTTGTTGGGGATAGCGCGGTCTAGTTTTGTTGTAGAAACCTGCTATTTCGCTGTACCAATTTTTTCGCTGTTCGTAACTGTAGGTAGTGGTATATTCACTATACCAATCTTGAGTTTCTTCTGATTTATTAGCCATTGTTAAATCTTTCTTTTCTCTTCTCCTCTCTTCCTTCGCGTCCTTTGCGCCTTCGCGGTTCGTTCAAACTACTTATATTAAAATGCGAGATTATCCTTCAGTTTCAGCTTCAGTATAAATTGGCGGCCAAAGTTCAGCAATGGGCAATTCCCAACCAGGAAAAAGTTCGGATACCGTCAAAATATCTCCATTACCCAGCACAATTGGTTCGCCTTCGGGACGGTAAACTGTAACAGTTTCTTCATCCGGGTCGATCAGAATGCCTACTTGTGCGCCGAGTTGGATAAAATTGAGAATCTTTTTTTCGAGCGGTTTAATACGATCGCTCTGTGATTTAATTTCTACTACCAAGTCTGGGACTAATTCTGCGAAATAACGGGTACTTTGCCGGATCCGGGCGGCCCGCACAAAGGAAACATCGGGTGCTGTGAGCGTCGCGTCAGGCAAAATAAAGCCACCTGCGGAGTCAAAAATTCGGCCCAAACGCCGGGGATAAACCCAATTGGCAAGCAGCCAAATGAAAAGTACACCAATTTCACTTGATACAATATCTGAGGGGCCCACAATGATAATTTTCCCGCTTTCTAGTTCAAGTTGGTAGTCTTGACCGGCTTCTTTGAAGGTTTTTTGGACTTTTTCTAAGTCTTTGAGTGTCATCATATTAATTTTTACCTCGTAGAAAAGGAGTTACCGCAGCTACAGCTTTGGGCTGCATTGGGATTGTGGAACCGGAAACCTCCGCCCATCAAGTCTTCTGAATAATCCAAGGTTAGCTCATTGAGATATTTTAAGTGCTGGGGGTCGATCGCAACTTGAACTCCCTCAGACTCGCAGAGAGTGTCTTCTGGGACGGGTGCATCGTCAAATGCCATTGTATAGGACAAACCGGAACAGCCGCTCGATTCTACGCCCAGACGAAACAAAGCATTGGGATTGGGATACTTTGACTTGAGGCGCTTTACTTCTGTGGCTGCTGTTTTGCTTAGATGAATCATTAATTTTATTGGTTATTGGTTATTGGTTACTGGTTATTGGTTACTGGTTATTGGTTATTGGTTACTGGTTATTGGTTACTGGTTACTGATTGGTGCGAATAACAAATAACAAACAACAAATAACAAATAACCAGTTTATAGGTTATTTAGCCTTAGATTCTGTCCGCGCGTAATCGTCTTGAAAGCGCACAATATCATCTTCTCCTAGATATTCACCATTCTGCACTTCAATTAAAATCAGGGGAATCACTCCCGGATTTTCCAGACGGTGAGAAATGCACTGTGGAACATAGGTAGACTGATTTGTAAATAGAACTTCTTCGGTTTCGCCACAAGTAACTTTAGCAGTACCGGAAACTACGATCCAGTGTTCGCTGCGGTGGTGGTGCATTTGCAGGCTGAGGCGGTGTCCCGGCTTGACTTCGATCCGCTTAATTTTGTATCCCGGGCCTTCTTCAAGTGTTGTAAAAGAACCCCACGGGCGTGATTCTGTAGCGGAAATTCCGTTGGGTGCAGCAGATGCAAGCAGAGTTAATGTTTGAGAAAGTTCTTGAGTTTGAACCATGATTTTTTACTCCTTCGGGATTGCTTGTTGAAGCCTTTAGTAAACGATGTTGGTTTTTGAGGTGAGCTAATTTGTTGTTAAAATCTAACCTCACCTGCGCGGAAGGGTTAGCGAACTGTACATTTTACTGTGAAATCTGCTCTTCCCGATCGACCAGCCTTAACAACCATAGCAAAATCACTATAGTAGTTGTCACCTGTGATGGGTGCGATCGACCAAATCTACATCAAATCTTCATCTGGGGCGGCTGGTTCTTTATTTAATGGGAACATTTTATAAGATTTATGGTTGTTTTGGATTTTTTTAACCGCAGAGGGCGCAGAGGGCGCAGAGAAAGAGCGGATGTAGCGATTTTATCCTATCACTGTTCAGATCCCGATCGTGTCCAGCTTCATTCGGCGCGATCGCAGCTTGAATATCCTCTAGATGTGAGTCGCTATCACAATTACTCATCTCTCTTCTCTTCCTCTGCGCTCTCTGTGGCCTCTGCGGTTAAAAAAAAATCCAAATATCTAATTTATCAATTAATTACCAACAAACTATTTTTTACTTATTTATGAACAGGCAAGATGCCTATTGCTGACAATGGCGTAACATCTCAGCTTTAACTATTTTTTCACCGTCACTCGATCGCACAAGCTTTGATTTTTTGATGGATCTACCCAATGCAGTAGATCCACATATAATACATGATACTAGGTCGATCGCCATTCCACGCTCAACTCTAGATCAAAATCTTTTCGTCACTTTGAGAGACACATCAAAATGAACAACCACGGACTGCCACAAAAGCAAGGCCTGTACGATCCCCAGTTCGAGCACGACGCTTGCGGAGTCGGATTCATTGTACACGTCAAGGGTAACAAATCTCACGAAATAGTCGAACAGGCACTGACAATTCTACTGAATCTCGATCACCGAGGTGCGTGTGGCTGCGAGCCCAATACCGGAGATGGCGCGGGCATTTTGATGCAAGTGCCCCACAAGTTTCTTAAGAAAGCAGCCGCAGCTTTAAATATCGAACTTCCCGAAGCAGGCGAGTACGGCGTCGGTGCGATTTATTCGTCGCGCGATCGAACTCAACGGGAAAACGGCAAACGCATCTTTGCTGAAATCGCCGCCGAAGAAGGTTGTCCCGTGCTCGGTTGGCGCGAAGTTCCTACTGATAACTCGTCCCTCGGAGATACCGCCAAAGCCAGCGAACCTTTGATGCAGCAGGTGTTTCTGAGTCGCGCCGCAGGTATGGACGAGGCGGGTTTTGAACGGAAACTTTACGTCATCCGCAAGCGAGCTCACAATGCGATCCGCAGGCAGAAGGTAGACCCGTACTGGTATAATTCTACGCTGTCATGCCGGACGATCGTCTACAAGGGAATGCTGATGCCGGTGCAAGTCGGAGATTATTATCCCGAACTGCATGACCCCGACATGGAAAGCGCTTTAGCACTGGTTCACTCGCGCTTCAGCACGAATACTTTCCCAAGTTGGGAACGATCGCACCCTTACCGCTACATCGCCCACAATGGCGAAATTAACACGATGCGCGGCAACATCAATTGGATGAACGCGCGGCAATCGATGTTCGAGTCGGACTTGTTCGGAGACGATTTAAAGAAAATCCCCAATTTAATCAATGTCGAGGGTAGCGACTCCACTATCTTTGATAATGCTTTAGAATTGCTGACTTTGGCCGGGCGTTCTTTGCCTCATGCCATTATGATGATGATTCCGGAACCTTGGACAGCCCACGAGTCGATGAGTGATGAGAAAAAGGCTTTCTACGAATACCATTCTTGCTTGATGGAACCTTGGGACGGGCCTGCTTCGATCGCCTTTACTGATGGTACATCGATCGGCGCTGTTCTCGATCGCAATGGTTTGCGTCCATCTCGCTACTGTATCACTAAGGATGACTTAGTAATTATGGCATCGGAAGCCGGAGTTTTGCCGATCGCACCGGAACGAATTCTTTCAAAAGGCCGTTTGCAACCGGGCCGGATGTTCCTGGTAAATACAGCAGAAGGCCGCATCGTTTCTGACGAGGAAATTAAACATCAAATTGCCTCCGAACATCCATACCGCGAGTGGATTGACACGCACATGGTCGAGATTGCCAAACTTCCAGATGCGCCCGCAGATTCAGCCAACTCTCCCAAGGAGACAGTGGATCTATTGCAGCAGCAAATGGCTTTTGGTTACACCTTTGAAGAACTGCGGATGCTGTTAGCACCGATGGCACGGGATGGAGTGGAAGCTGTCGGGGCGATGGGTGCGGATACGCCGTTAGCTGTGTTATCGAACAGGCAAAAATTGCTTTATGAATACTTCCAGCAACTGTTCGCCCAAGTTACGAATCCGCCGATTGATTCGATCCGTGAAGAGATTGTGACTTCTGCGGAAACAACGATTGGATCGGAACGCAATTTGCTCAAGCCGGAACCAGAAAGTTGTCATTTAATTGAACTGAAAACACCGATTCTCAGCAATGAAGAATTGGCCAAACTCAAACACGTTTCCCAAGGTAATTTCAAGTCGATTACCATACCAATTTTGTTCGACCCGAAAACAGGTGTCAAAGGTTTGGAACAAGCCTTAGAAGATGTGTTCGCAGCAGCCGATCGCGCGATCGCCTCTGGGGTAAATATTCTCATTTTGTGCGATCGGGGAATCGATGCCGAAAACGCTCCAATTCCGGCGCTGCTAGCAGTTGCGGGCCTCCACCATCACCTAATCCGCCAAGGTACGCGGACGCGGGCGGGACTGGTGCTCGAATCCGGCGAACCGCGCGAAGTCCACCACTTTGCGACTTTAATCGGCTACGGTTGCGGTGCGATCAATCCCTATTTGGCCTTCGAGACGATCGCAGATTCGATCCGCGAAGGTTTGCTGGTAAATGTTGATACCAAGACAGCTTGCAAAAACTACGTGAAAGCCGCAACCAAAGGCGTGACCAAAGTTGCGTCGAAAATTGGGATTTCCACAATTCAAAGTTATCGCGGCGCGCAGATATTTGAGGCGATCGGCTTAAACAAATCCGTAGTCGATAAATACTTCACTTGGACAGCATCGCGAATTGCCGGAGTTGACCTCGAAGTCATCGCCCAAGAAGCAATTTTACGCCATACTCACGCATTCCCCGATCGCCCTTCCAGCGGCAACACCCTGGATGTCGGCGGCGAATACCAATGGCGCAAGGAAGGCGAAGCCCACTTGTTCAGCCCGCAAACTATTCACGCCCTGCAAAAAGCCGTGCGCGAAGGAAGTTATCCACTTTTCAAACAGTATTCCGGGCTAGTTAACGAACAAAATCAACAGCATTTTACCCTGCGCGGTTTGTTGGAATTCAAGCAGCGAGAATCGATCACAATTGAAGAAGTTGAACCAGTGGAAGCTATTCTCAAACGCTTCAAAACCGGGGCGATGAGTTACGGTTCGATTTCCCAAGAAGCCCATGAATCTTTAGCCGTCGCCATGAATCGCATTGGTGGCAAATCGAACACCGGTGAAGGCGGGGAAGATCCGGAAAGATATACTTGGACAAACGATCGCGGTGACTCAAAAAACAGTGCGATCAAACAAGTTGCTTCCGGGCGTTTCGGCGTTACCAGCTTGTACCTTTCCCAAGCGAAGGAGCTCCAAATCAAGATGGCGCAAGGGGCAAAACCCGGAGAAGGCGGACAGTTACCCGGTAAAAAAGTATACCCGTGGATTGCCAAAGTCCGGCACTCAACTCCCGGTGTAGGCTTGATTTCGCCTCCGCCTCACCACGACATTTATTCGATCGAAGATTTGGCCGAATTGATTCACGACTTGAAAAATTCCAACCGGGAAGCCCGAATTAGCGTCAAATTAGTGTCAGAAGTGGGAGTTGGGACGATCGCAGCCGGTGTCGCCAAAGCCCACGCCGATGTCGTGCTCATCTCCGGGTACGACGGCGGTACGGGCGCGTCACCGCAAACTTCGATCAAACACGCCGGATTGCCTTGGGAGTTGGGATTGGCCGAAACTCACCAAACCCTGGTACTCAACAATCTCCGCAGCCGAATTGCCGTGGAAACCGACGGACAACTCAAAACCGGCCGCGATGTAGCAATTGCTGCACTGCTTGGCGCAGAGGAATTCGGTTTTGCCACCGCGCCGCTGGTGACATTGGGCTGCATCATGATGCGCGTGTGCCACCAGAACACTTGCCCTGTGGGCGTTGCCACCCAAGATCCCCTGCTGCGGAAAAACTTCACGGGAGATCCGCAACACACGGTAAACTTTATGACATTTATCGCCCAAGAAGTCCGCGAAATCATGGCGCAGTTGGGCTTCCGCACTTTGAATGAAATGGTAGGGCGCACCGATGTTTTGGAAGCACAACAAGCGGTGGAACATTGGAAGGCTAAGGGTTTGGACTTCTCGAACATCCTGTATCAACCCGAAGTTGGGGCGGATGTCGGGCGCTACTGTCAGATGCCGCAGGATCACGGTTTGGAAAAGTCGATCGACCTTAGTGTACTGCTGGATTTGTGCAAAAGTGCGATCGAACACGGTACACCAGTCAAAGCCACTCTCCCGATTACCAACGTCAACCGCGTTGTCGGCACAATTCTCGGCAACGAAATCACCAAACGCCACTGGGAAGGCTTGCCCGATGATACCGTGCACCTGCACTTCCAAGGCAGTGCGGGACAAAGCTTTGGGGCATTCGTACCCAAGGGAGTCACCCTAGAGCTCGAAGGCGAAGCCAACGACTATTTGGGCAAAGGCCTCAGCGGCGGCAAAATCGTCCTGTACCCGTCGCCAGCTTCTACCTTCGTCGCAGAAGAAAACGTGATTGCAGGCAACGTGGCGCTTTACGGAGCCACATCTGGGGAGGTTTTCATCCGGGGGATGGCCGGCGAACGTTTTGGGGTGCGTAACTCCGGCGTGAATGCGGTAGTCGAGGGCGTGGGCGATCACGGTTGCGAGTACATGACTGGCGGCAAAGTTGTAGTTTTGGGTGCCACCGGGCGCAATTTTGCAGCAGGAATGAGTGGCGGTGTCGCTTACATTTTGGATGAAGCCGGTGATTTTGCAACTCGCTGCAATATGTCGATGGTAGCGCTGGAAACACTGGAGGATGCTGAGGAAATTGCCGATTTGCGGCAGTTAATTCAGACTCATTTTGATTTGACTGGAAGTGCGATCGCATCGAAGGTTTTGGCAAATTGGGATGGGATGTTACCGGTGTTTGTGAAGGTGATGCCGAAGGATTACAAGCGGGTGTTGCAGGCCATCCAAAGGGCGATCGCTGCGGGTTTGAGCGGTGATGATGCGCTGACGGCTGCATTTGAAGAAAACGCTCGCGATGTCGCTCGGATTGGGGGTAGCTAGGGTTCTGCGTCACAGCAGAGAAACCGGGTTTCTGCGATAATTTCTGCATCATCGCCGAGATTGTGGAAAGAAACCCGGTTTCTGAGGCCTCGGTGTACCAGGAGCTCTATCGTCACAGCAGAGAAACCGGGTTTCTGTGATAATTTCTGCATCATCGCCGAGATTGTGGAAAGAAACCCGGTTTCTGAGGCCTCGGTGTACCTGGAACTCTGCATCACAGCAGAGAAACCGGGTTTCTGCGATAATTTCTGCATCATCGCCGAGATTGTGGAAAGAAACCCGGTTTCTGAGGCCTCGGTGTACCTGGAACTCTGCATCACAGCAGAGAAACCGGGTTTCTGCGATAATTTCTGCATCATCACCGAGATTGTGGAAAGAAACCCGGTTTCTGAGCCCCCGCGCCTAGTCCAAGAAACCGGGTTTCTGCGATAATCTTGATCTTGGTGAGGATGCCAAGATTTGGGTGAGAAACCCGGTTTCTGACTCCCCACCAACGGTTTCTAACTCCCCACCGATATGCCATATGCCACATCGTGAAGTTATCTTACAAGCGGGTAATTACTACCATGTTTATAACCGAGGTAATGACCGTCAGTTGATATTTTTTCAACAAGAAAACTATATTTATTTTTTACGCCTATTAAGACACCATTTGATTACTAATGGTGTCGATATTATCGCTTATTGTTTGATGCCGAACCACTATCATTTATTGGTTTACCTGAAAACCGATCGTTTTTCTAAGCTGATGCAGTCATTTACTCTGTCCTATGTCAAGGCTATCAATAAACGCTATCAAAAAGTCGGTTCGCTGTTTCAGGGAAGGTTTCAAGCGATTCATGTAGATAGAGAAGAGTATTTATTACACCTAACTCGCTATATTCACTTAAACCCAGTCTCTGCTAACATAGTTGAAAAAGCAGAAGACTGGGAATTTTCCAGCTAAGAATATATCGATTTGCGTCATGGGAGTTTACCTAAAATAGATGAAGTGCGATCGCAATTTCAGTCAGCAGAAGCTTATCGCTACTTTTTAGAAGACTTAACTAGCGATAAATTAATCCACCATCTAACCTTTGAAGAATAGCCAAAGTCCAAGAAACCGGGTTTCTGCGACAATCTCCGAATCCCCACCCAGATTTAGGAAAGAAACCCGGTTTCTAACCCCCCACCAATCACCCCAAAATCAAAGAAACCGGGTTTCTACGACAATCTCGGCATCCCCACCCAGATTCAGGAAGAAACCCGGTTTCTAACTCCTCACCAACAGCCCCAAAATAGTGTTGAATTCTTCGATCTGTTGGGAAACACTGTAGCAGTTGCGACGCTACCTGGAAGTTATTTGCGATCGCAAATAAGTACGGCAGTTGTTGCTTTTTCTACTGCCGCTTCTGCATGAATCCTCGTTGTCGGAAACAATCCAACCGTAGCATCTCCAGTATGAATTAGTAACTCAATCTCTGTGCAGCCTAAAATAATGCCTTCTGCACCGGATTCAACTAAGCTATTCATAATCTTGATATATTGCTTTCTAGATTCTGGATTAATAATTCCAAGACACAGTTCTTCATAAATGACTCGATGTACCACCTCTCGTTCATCATCATTTGGAATGAGCACCTCTAGCCCATGTTTATCTACCAGTCGCCCTCGATAAAAATCCTCCTCCATCGTAAAACGAGTACCCAACAAGCCGATCTTTTGAATGCCACTGGACTGAATCTTCTCAGCCGTCGCATCCGCAATATGGAGAAACGGAACTTGAATATTTGCCTCAATCTCATCCGCAAGTTTATGCATTGTGTTAGTACAGAGAACGATAAAATCAGCTCCTGCCCGTTCAATGCTTTGTGCTGCTGCAACCATAAAACCTGCTGCTTCTTGCCAGCGACTTTGATGTTGCAAAGCCTCGATTTCTGCAAAATCAACTGAGTACATCACGCTTTTAGCAGAATGCAATCCCCCAAGCTTGCTCTTGGTGACCTCGTTAATGATGCGATAATACTCAATTGAAGACTCCCAACTCATTCCCCCAATTAGCCCAATTGTTTTCATGGTGGCTCCTCAAATGACTAAGACGATCGGCTACAATCATTGTAGATTACCACAACTTAAGGTCAAGGGAAACGCTGTAGCTGTTGTGACGCTACCTGGAAGTTATTTGTGATTTAATTGAGCGATTCGCCATTGAACTCACTCCAAATTGCTGTTGCCCGACCCGTTTGATATAATGTTGTTACTAGATAGATGACATCAGATAATTCTACTCAAACAGTCACAATTTACAAAGCTCCCCAACCAGGGTTAGCGCAAAAATTACTGCAAGATGGTTTCCAGCCAGCAGATTTTCCACACAATCCACCCTACGAAAATGGCAAATGCTACTTCGCAGCCCCCGATTCGAGAAGTCTGGCTGAAGAATATAACAATCATTACCAGCAAGGAATATTGGAGGTGATAATAGACAAGCAAACTTACGAGATAACATTTAAGCCACTGGAAACATTCTATCAGGGCGGCCCAAGTATTGAACTAGCAATCCCGCACAATCTTTTTCCCATTTTGAATCAGTTTCCGAGAATCCTAAAACAGCAATAGTTGACTATGAATCAAGAATTTTGGAACTCGATCGAATCCAAGTATCCACTTGGAAAACTCATATACGGCAAGATAGAATTTCATGCACCTTTTGGAGTATTTGTCAATCTTGGCGATGCAGAGGTAAAAGGACTTATTCAAATTTCCGACTTTCTCGATACCGGCTCGATGACACCAGAAATGTATCCCGATATTGATTCGCCTGTTGGTGCTGTTGTCATTGGCTACACTAAAGACGATCGCCAACAAGTTTGGTTGAGCGTTAAACCCAGCGTTCTACAGAAATCCCTTGTCAAGTTAAAAATTCCTGTTGCAAGTCAATTATGATGCAGACAGGCCATGAAAGCGATTGAAACACTTTTGTCGGAAAGCACGTTTTTCTGATTCCAGATTAACAAGTTAAAGGAACCGTACTCCAATGAGCCAGATTCAATCGCTCCACAAACAAGCAATGGATTTAGCCGAAGCAGCAGCAGTCGCCAGCTTAAGAGGTGCGTTGGAGTTGGCTGCACAATTCACGCGCCAAGCCTTTGAACAAGAAACTCAGGCCGCAACCTTAATTGCTAGCGCCCTTGATGCTGAACCCACTCGTTCTGTGCTTCACCGCAGCGCAGCATCTTTAGCGATCGAATGTGGCGAATTACGAATAGCAGAACGTCTAATTGCAACTGCGTTATCTGGCAATCCCCCGGCAGAGATTGCTGAAGAACTCAAAGATTTATTCATCCAGATTAACTTGAGCCAATATCTGAAACGTCAAGGAATCCACATCGACATTAAGGAACTGCGAGGACTGGTAAATCAATAGCACTCGTTGAAGGACTAGAAACAGGTTATAGCATTGAGTTCTTCGATTTGTTGGGAAACACTGTAGCAGTTGTGACGCTACCTGGAAGTTATATCAACTCCGCTAGCATCGGACTCGTATATCTGTCTTAATTTCTAGACGGTTACTGATATCGATGTTTGATGAAAGTGAGAGATTCCAGAGAGAAACCCGGTTTCTGAAACCAGCTAAACCATCCGAGAAACCGGGTTTTGGAATATCGTTTGTACATTGAGGAATCGAGCGTTCTGCTAAGCGTCAAAAAGGCATTGATTATACCTCAGATTCCTCTTCATTTTCTGCATCCTCGCTCGCAAATTCGCCGATGTAATCTCCCACGAGCGGTGTTTAGTTCAAATTTGCCAACACAACCTTTGAGTCGTCGGAGGAAGCGTCACTAACCATCGCTGAATATTCGCCGTTATAGTTGGTAAATTCAGACGGAGATCTCCGAATATTAGATAGACGAATTTGCCAATCGGAAACCTCCTCGTAGGTAAGGTGCTTAGTGTTGGAAGTCGTTGTCCATACCCCCCAAAGACAGGGGTCTTCAAACTGTAGCATTCCTGATTTCCGTAAGTCATAAGATTGCGGAGTTCCGGGCAAGGGAATAATGCTGTAGCACGAAGTCTGAAATTCCAATTGCGGGTTAATCTTTACCAGTTCATCGACCAATTCTGAGATGGCTTCCTCAAGAAGTAACAAGTCCTCATGGTCATCATCGGGTAGCCCGATAATGATGCCATAAGCAATCACAGGTACACCAGTTCTGACCACAGATTTCATCAAGGTACAATGCTCTTGCCAAGGAAGGAGCTTCTTGTAAGCTTCTCGTCCAAAAACGGGACGTTCGGCAGGGATATAAGCCAAAGGACAACCGACTTTGCCGTCCCAGCCAAAGAGTGCTTCAATCAGTTCTTCGTCAGGTCTGAGGTCGCTGCTTTCGTAGTTACGCCCAGCTCCCAGAGTTGTTTTCCTCAGTTCTAAACCATTGGGCCACATGAGAGTTATTCCCATCTCCCGCGCACCATTGGTAATGTCGAGGATCTCTTGTCGCCCCTCAGGAAAGAGTCCGCGGGCGAGGAATTGATCGGAACCGATATTGATCGATCGAGCTCCCGCTTCTTTTTGAATCGCCAACCATTTGAGGGATGTTTCAGGAGACATTCTCCGAAAGCCAGTGCCGTAGGTAGGTGTCATGCAAAAATCGCAGGTGCGATCGCAACCAATGTCAGCTACCAACGAACCTACTGGAACAGTTCCCTGGACATTGGGCAGTGTCCCTAAACACTCCCGCGCCACTTCCACCGATGGTAGTGCCCACTCCTCTGGACTTTTGGCTTTAGCCTTCCTGGGATACTGTCTACCATCTGCGAGAATGACACCCGTGAGTTCTTCTCGTGGGGTTTTTCCCAGTACATAGTCAAAAATAGCCCAATTCGCTGCCCCAGATTTATCCTGAACGACTGCTGCTGCGCCAGCCTTCAAGTAGTGGTGCGGTTCAGCGAAAGCATCCGACCCACCAACGACAATGGGACGACCTCCCTTAGCCAGATGCTCAATCACCATACAAGTGACTTGACGGTCTTGGGAGAAATTCACTGTAATGCCCCAAGCATCGAAGGCATGGGGATCTAGGGCAGCAATTTTGCCCCCAACGTAAGTTTTCCGCAGGGTCATCCCTTTCCAGACAATTTCCCCAAATTCTTCACTATAATTGTCGTCTCTGAGGTTGACCAATCGGGCATCAAATCCCCCAGCTTGCAAGTCAGGAATCAAAACTTGCTTGCTGATTAAGGAACGATGTCTGTATAAAGAAGTCCAATTTTTACCTTCTGCATCATAGAGTCCCGTTGCTGGAGGTTCAATCAGTCCAATTGTGGGAGAGTTTTTAGCTATCATAATGGAGGATTGGGAATGTGGGATAAGAGGATGGGATTTTTTCCGGCTCGCGATCGCCTGCGACACCAGGGAAGCCAATCGCAACCCCTAGACGGTAGCACAAGTCGGTGAGCTACTCTTTAATCAAATCAGACGATAGCATAAAAATAGACTAATCTAGATGAGATGAGTCAAATTGACTATTTTCTTAATCATTTAGTTTTTCGATCTGTTGGGAAATACTGTAGCAGTTGCGACGCTACCTGGAAGTTATTTGCGATTTAATTGAGCGATCCACAACCGATCGCAATTGAACTCACCCCCGAATTGCTGTTGAGCCACCCGTTTGATATAATCTTGTTACTCGATTGTACAAATAGCAATCAAAAGGAAACAGATAATTATGACCGTCGAACAAGCTATTTTGGAAAATGTCAAGGTCTTATCGCCAGATCGGCAACAAGAAGTCTTAGCTTTCATCAAACTCTTGCAGTCCGATAAATGGGAAGATATCTATAAAGGACGATTCAAAGAACTCCAGCAAGAAATTCGTCTGGGAATGGATGCGGCCGATCGAGGTGAAGTAATTAATGCTGAAGATATGTTTCGGAGTTTGCGCTTAAAGCTGCAACAACGTCGCACGCAAGCAGATAGATGAATCAGATTTGTAGATTTACAGTTCCGGCAAGTCGGGATATAGAAAACATTATGGACTATATTGCCGATCGCAGCGGTTTTGATGCAGCAGAAAGCTTTCTCGACAGAATTAACAATAAGTGTCAAACCCTCTCGCAGTTTCCTCCTTCTGGGACGCAATCGGGATGAGTTAATGGAAAATGTACGGAGTTTTCCGATCGATGATTACCTGATTTTCTACTTGTCTGAACTTTAATCGTTGACTAGGTTTGTGAAGAAACCCCGTTTCTGAGTCCCCCCGCGAAATCCAAGAAACCGGGTTTCTGCGACAATTGACGCCTCCCCACGAGATTTTCCGAAGAAACCCGGTTTCTAAACCCCTGCGCGCGATCGCGCCCAACCTTATCTAGCGGTTATAATAGATAAACCTGAGCATTAAAATCGCAAATGTATGACAGCAAAAATACACCTCAGCAACTTGGGTAATTCCTTAGCTTTGCCAATACCGGACTATATTGTAAAATTGTTCAATCTGAAAGCAGATGATTCCGTAATTTGCAGTATAGAAAATGGAAAAATGGTCATAGAACCTGTAAATCAGAAAATTTCCAAATATACCCTAGATGAACTATTAACAGGCGAAATAGAACCCAGCGAATAAATCTCTTGGGGAAAACCAGAAGGAGAAGAAGTTTGGTAAACTACATCCCCGAACGAGGTCATTTCATTCGTCTCAATTTCGATGGACTGATGTTTTGGGAATTATGAAAGTCCAAGCTGAGCATTTGGAGCAGGGTTACTTAACAGACTGGGCCGAACAATTGGGGTTGATTGATGATTTGAATCTAGCTTGTACTGAATCTGGGATTTGATGCGATCGCAAATTGTTCATTTCGTGGCGATCGCACTCACTCCATCTGTATCATTATATGTATGGGCTTTTAAAGCTGAATTATTTTTATGCAAATTATTTTAGGCAACATCACACAACTGAAAGTAGATGCGATCGTCAATGCTGCAAATACCAGTTTGCTTGGAGGTGGTGGAGTAGATGGCGCAATCCACAAAGCAGCAGGCCCGGAACTTCTAGACGAATGTCGATCGCTCCGAGGATGCAAAACCGGGGATGCTAAACTCACAAAAGGATATCGCTTACCTGCGCGCTTCATAATCCACACCGTAGGCCCCGTATGGCAAGGAGGTGGCTGCGGAGAACCCCAACTCTTAGCCCAATGTTACCGCAAGTGCATGGAAATCGCGATCGAGCAAAAGTTCGAGAGTATCGCATTTCCTTGCATTAGCACCGGCATTTACAAATATCCCAAGGATTTAGCAGGTGAGATTGCAGTCAAAATCTGCTACGAAGAAATGCAAAAAAACGGCGCTCCTCAAAACATAACTTTTTGCTGCTTCGATTGGGAGAATCATCAGGTTTATGAGAAGATTGTAGCAATTCTCAGGCAGAAAGGCTATCAAAAAAATGATTCCAGAAATGAAAACCTATTTAGCAGCGACTGAAATTATCGATCGCGATCATCCCGCAATTTTAGCACTCGCGAACAAGATAGCATCACAACATCATACATCAGAGGCGATCGCCCAATCTAGTTTTGAGTGGGTTCGAGACGAAATTCGCCACAGCTACGACTATCAGATGAATCCCGTCACCTGTCGAGCATCAGACGTACTGGAGCACAAAACAGGTTATTGCTTTGCGAAAAGTCACTTATTAGCAGCATTGCTGAGGGCTAACAACATTCCCGCAGGTTTTTGCTACCAAAGATTGAGCTTTGATGACAAAGGTGCGCCCTACACCTTGCACGGTTTCAATGCCATTTACTTACCCAAAGTAGGCTGGTATCGCGTTGATGCAAGAGGAAATCGCGACAATGTTAATGCTCAATTCACACCTCCTCAAGAGCAATTAGCATTTAAAATTCAGTTTCCTGAAGAAGCAGACTTTCAAACCATTTTATCTGAGCCGCTGCGAGTAGTTGTAGAGGCTTTACAAAATCACATTACATGGGATGAACTGCTGCTCAACCTTCCAGACGTTTCTCTAGAGTCCGCACATAAATACGGTCTTGCGATCCACTAGAAATAACTCAGGAAGTAAAATTATATCAATTCTCAGAAAGATGAGGTACGTTGTTGGGCTTCAGCCCTCTTACTCTATTAGTTGACTGTAAATCAAGATTTTTGGAACCAAATTAAGTCCAAATATCAACTGAAAAAACTAATCTAAATAACTAATCTGGCACTCTCAAGCCTTTAATCTTTTCCCCTTTCTCCTCCTCACTCAGCCCCTTACACTGCACCAAAACCCCAAACCCCCCCAAACCCATCTGATCGATCAATTGATACAGCGCTTCCCGCCTGCGTAAAAATGTTGCCAAATCCAATACTTGTGCATCATTTGCAGATAGAGAAGCAATTCTATCGCCCACACCCAACACCATCAAAAACCAAGCCTGCTGAGTAAAACCCATCATCTCCAAGCCGCACAATTCACCTTGTTTTTCCAGCGCCGTAAAATCAGCATGGGCAGTTAAATCTTGCCACCCCACATTAATATAAGGATTGCTGTGATAGCGGTGGCGATAATAACATTGCAGCGTTCCCTCTGTGCGTCTCGGATTGTAATAGCGGTGCGCCGGATGACCGTAATCAATTGTTAACAAATAACCGCGCTGCAATTTTTCTGCAACTGTTTTTATCCACTCTAAAGCTGCTAAATTAACTTCACTGCGATAACCATCCGCATAGACACTCGCCGATAAATCAATTCCTACTAAATCAAAATATTCGGCAATCTTAGGATTTGAAAGCTCGCCTACTATTTCAATAAACTTGCTTCCAGATTGTTCGTCTTGTTCTGCGGATTCGCTAACGTAAATTTCCCGAAGTTGCCCTTGTTCGATGATAAATTGATGAACTGGAAAAGCATCTACTAACTCGTTAGAAAAGAAGCAGCCGACAATCGAGTTATTAGCTATTTCATTCCACTTGCACCACTTGACTATTTTAAATTCAGCTAAATTTTGCTGCTGCACCGCTTGCTGTACAGGAGATATTTCAACAATAATGTATTCTAAAATTTTAAATAAATCGGGATATTGTCGTTGTAGGTATTGCAGTAAATGTGTGGCAAAAATTCCCCGCCCCGCACCCATTTCTACTATAGTAAAAGGATGAGGTTTGCCGAGAATTTGCCACATTTCCACAAATTGCTCGCCCAAAACTTCAGCAAAATCTGCACTCCAATGAGGGGAGGTGATAAAATCTCCTTGTTTGCCGATGTTCGGCCGATCGCCATTATAATAACCATACTGCGGGTGATATAGTGCCAAATCCATATATTCCGCAAAGGTAATGCGCTGCTGGGGACTTGCGGCAATTCTTTCGCTGATTAAAGCGCAGAGTTCTGGGTTGCTATCGTTAATATCTAATTGCTGGACTGTCATAGTTTATAGTTGATGTTATTTTATTTATGAAATAAAGATTTTTTTACCGCAGAGGGCACAGAGGGCGCAGAGGAAGAGAAAAGAGAGAAATTTTGATGTTCATAAATTTGGCATTCATTCTATAACATCTCTGTTTTTCAAAATTTATTATATCATTTTGCAGCCGATCGCAAAATTGAGATTTGAGATTGGCAGTTTTCTATCGCTGTGATAAGCTAGCCTTAGCTTTTAAATATAATCCTTCTGTATGTCGAGAGAGTCATTTTTAGAAGAGTTCAAAAAATCGAGCGAGTTATTATTACCAGCTTATTTAGTTATCTTCGATCTTGCAGACACAAAAAGACGCAATAATTACTTAGGTCACGATGAATTAGACAAAGATATCATCGCCTTCGATAATTTGTTAAAAAATTGCCTTTCTTTAGAAAGATGCAAGAGAATTGCCGGCGATATATGGGTGGCTTGTTTTACAGAACAGCAACTTAATGATATTCCCGATTTGATAGTGAATTACGCACAAGAAGTTCCTATAGTATTAACATTGTGGAAATGCGAGGCGATCGACCCCAAGGGAAATTCTATATTTATTGAAGAAGAGAGAAACGTTTCGATCTGTCGTGCTGTCCGCTGCGGCTATTTGTGGGTTGAAAATGTTAATGAATTAAGTTTCAAAGTCAATGAATTACTAGATAGGGTATGGAGTTTACCTGTTAATAAATTAACTTCCCTAGAGTCAGAGGTAGCTGTTAAGTTACCAAAATGGCAGTGTATCCCCACTGAAAGTTTATCTGTCACTCAGTATTGCCCCTACTGCAACAGCACAAACTTGGGCTGGTTAAGAGTAGATGAGGATATTACTGAGTATATTTGCACGCAGTGCAAAACTGAGCTCATTTTTAGCTGCGATTATTAACCTTCTTTTGTCCAACTGAGGTGAAACCTCGATCTTCAGTGGATTGTATCCTCACAAAATCGTTAATTTTCCCAATAGTGACAAAACAGAGATTAATATACTGCTAACAAGTAGCGATCGCACTTTTTAGCAAATAGCCCAAAAATACGATCGCCCTTTTCCTCTACCTACCTATCCACCGAACCCATGATAATATCAATACTGCCCAGAATCGCCACCAAGTCCGCAATCTTTACACCGCGCACGATGTGGGGCAAAATCTGCAAATTATTGAAATCCGCAGCGCGAATCTTCCAGCGCCAAGGAAACACGCTGTCATCGCCGATAATATAGATTCCCAACTCACCCTTGCCGCTTTCAACGCGCACGTAATGTTCGCCCTTAGGAATCTTGAAAGTTGGCGCTACTTTTTTGCCAATAAACTGATAGTCGAAACTGTTCCACTCAGATTTTGGCCCGCTTTCTAAGCGCTTGGCTTCCAAGTTTTCGTAAGGGCCGCCGGGGAGTGCTTTCAAAGCTTGATAGAGGATTTTAACTGACTCGCGCATCTCGCGAATTCGGACTAAGTAGCGGGCTAAACAATCGCCCGCAGCTTCAGTGCAAACTTCCCAGTCGAAGTCGTCGTAGCATTCGTAATGGTCAACTTTCCGCAAATCCCAATTAACGCCGGAACCCCGCAACATCGGCCCGGAGAGTCCCCAGTTAATCGCTTCGGCGCGGGAAATTGTACCCAAACCTTCAATCCGGCGACGGAAGATAGGGTTGTTGGTGATTAAACGTTCGTATTCGTCAATTTTGGGAAGGAAGTAATCGCAGAAATCTTCGCACTTGTCTACCCAACCGTAGGGTAAATCTGCTGCGACTCCGCCGATGCGGAAGTAGTTGTTGTTTACCATGCGGTAGCCGGTGGCTGCTTCCCACAAGTCGAGAATTGGTTCGCGATCGCGCATAGTGTAGAAAAAGGGAGTTTGCGCGCCCACGTCTGCCAAAAACGGCCCCACCCACATCAAGTGGTTAGCAATCCGGTTCAACTCCAGCATGATTACCCGAATGTAACTCGCCCGTTTGGGCACAGCTATATTCGCTAACTTTTCCGGTGCATTGACTGTGACTGCTTCATTAAACATCCCCGCAGCGTAGTCCCAGCGGCTCACGTAGGGGACGTACATCACGTTGGTGCGGTTTTCGGCAATTTTTTCCATGCCGCGGTGCAGATAGCCCAAAACAGGCTCGCAGTCCACTACGTCTTCGCCGTCTAGGGTGACAATCAACCTCAGTACGCCGTGCATGGATGGGTGGTGCGGGCCCATGTTGAGCACCATTGGTTCGGTTCTAGTCTCGATTCTTGACATAATTAAATGACTTAATGATTACTGACTATTGTTGATTTTTGTTTCACTTTTATAGATTATGAAGGATATCGAGCTCTCTGAGAAGGACACCCCTGGATCGGATGTCTGCGCTGACACCTATCACGTTCCAGTTTTAGGTAATGAATTAATTACGGGTTTAGCTGTGCGTGCCGGCGGGCGCTATTTGGATGCGACGCTTGGGGGCGGCGGACACACGAGTTTGATTTTGGCGGCCGCCCCTGATGTGACGGTGGTGGCGATCGATCGCGATGAAGAAGCCATCCGTTTTTGCCGGGCCCGATTTGCTAACTCGCCCGTCGAGTTTTGGCACGGCAATTTTGCCCAATATCAGTCTCCTGATGCCAAATTTGATGGTATTATAGCAGATTTGGGTGTTAGCTCGGCTCAGTTCGATACACCGGAACGAGGCTTTAGTTTTCGCCATCCAGCTCAACTAGATATGCGTATGGACCAGCAGCAATCTTTGACCGCAGAAGAGATTATCAATCACTGGGAAGAAGTTAAACTAGCAGATATTATTTACAAGTACGGCGAGGAACGACTGTCTCGGCGCATCGCGAGGCGGATTGTGCAATCGCGTCCTTTTGAAACTACTACAGAGCTCGCAGGTGCGATCGCGTCTACCTTCCCACCCAAGCAGCGCAACGGTAGAATCCATCCCGCCACCCGCACTTTCCAAGCTTTAAGGATAGCTGTCAACTCCGAACTTGCGTCTTTAGATACTTTCCTCAGCCAAGCGCCTAAATGGTTAAAACCCGGTGGGAGAATGGGAATTATTACTTTTCACAGTCTCGAAGACAGGCCGGTCAAGCACCAGTTGAGAGCAACAGAGTGTTTGCAGGTACTGACAAAAAAGCCGATCGTCCCCCAATCCGACGAACTTGCTAGAAATCCCCGCTCTCGTTCTGCTAAGCTCAGACTGGCAGAAAAATTAACTTGATTCGGCAGTAAGCGGAATAAAGGACGAGCTCTCAAAGGCGGCGAGGTCTGGTAAGACCGCGACCGGATGCAAGTTCCGAACTTCCTTGTAGTATCACGCGTCATGGCACTGACCTATGAAACCCGAACCCCTCACGCAGATTCGGCTCCGCTGAATCCGCCAAGGGTACTTGACAAGCTAGTTTTAGACCTGATTAATTCGCCTAGGAGTAGGGAATAGCATGAGTCGGGGAGATGGAAGCAAACTGAAACTAATGGTGGTCGATGACGAACCCGACAACTTGGATTTGCTGTACCGGACGTTTCGACGCGATTTTCAGGTTTACAAAGCAGATAGCGCCCTCAGCGCCCTGGAAGTTCTAGACGAACAGGGCGAGATGGCGGTGATTATATCTGACCAGCGGATGCCAGAAATGAATGGTACCGAGTTCTTGGGGAAAACAGTCGAACGTTTTCCGGATACAATTCGGATTCTGCTGACGGGATATACCGATGTTGAAGACTTGGTAGAGGCAATTAATGCAGGTCAAGTTTTCAAATACATCACCAAACCGTGGAATCCTGAAGAACTGAAATCAGTTATCAATCAAGCGTCAGAAACTTACAAATACTACAAGCAGCGCAGCGTTGCACTGCGTCGCGCTTTACGTAAGGAATCTCTGTTTAATGAGGTGATGAGCGTGATTCGCGGGTCGCTAGATTACTCTAGTATGGTACAAACTATTGTTCAAACCGTAGGTCAAACTTTTGAGGCCAACTATTGTATGCTGCGGCCGGTAGAGGTCGATCGACTATTACCCAGTACCTTTCCCTACCAAGCCCAAAACGCCGAACCTAGCAGCTTTTCTTTTGATGAAAATTTGCTGGTTCAAGCCGTAGCCAGCCGCCAAACTCAAGTCAGCGCCAACAGTGGGGCTGACGGTAACTCGGTTGAGATTGCTGTGCCCCTAACTTATCAGCAAGACTTGCTGGCGGTACTAGCCCTGTGTCAGCAAGGTGGCACTAACCCTTGGTCGGGAGAAGAGATAGAGTTAATAGAAGGTGTAGCAGCTCAAGCTGCTCTCGCCCTGTCTCAAGCTAAGCTCTATCAGCGCACTCTGGATTTAGCCAATCAGATGCAAAACGAGTTGGAGGTGGCCCGCCAAATCCAAACAAACTTGTTGCGCCAAAGTTGGCCGGATTTTGAAACTGTCAGGGTGCAAGCTTGTTGCTATCCCGCGCGGGAAGTTGGCGGTGACTTTTTTGAGGTCTACGTCCACTCTCAAGGGGATATTTGGATAGCTGTGGGAGATGTTTCCGGTAAGGGTGTTCCGGCTGCTCTATTTATGGCTAGCGCGATTTCGGTGATGCGGCGCGAACTTTCTCAAGAAGTTTCTCCCGAACCCGAGAGAGTGATGCAGAATATGAACAGCAGTATGGCTGACGATCTGATCGGCAACAACCATTTTATTACCATGGTTGTAGCTCGTTACACTCCGTCAACGGGACACCTGGCTTTTGCTAATGCCGGTCACATTTATCCCATCGTTTGGTCTAACTCAGAGGTGAAAGCTCAAGCAGCTAGCGGTGGAACACCAGCAGAGCCGAATTTCCTCAAAGCTCGCGGTATTCCCTTGGGGATATTGCCAGTCTGGAAAGGTAAAGCTGGTGCGATCGAATTAAAGTCAGGAGATGTATTTCTGCTGACAAGTGACGGGATTACTGAAGCTAGCGTGACCACTAAGGCGGTCGCAGGGGGCGAAGAAACCCGTTCTATGCTACAACAAGAAGGGCTTTGGCAACTTTTGATTCAAGAGCCTGGTTCCTTCAACTTGGACAATTTGTTGGCTTACATCCGAGCTGACAATCCCGTTCAGGAAGATGACCAAACCATACTCTCTCTGGAGGTTCTCTGAATCTGTCAGTCATGCCGACGAAGAGTCGGGGGCTTTGGGTCTCAAAAACTCCAGCCGTCAGTTGAGGGCCTACAGATTAATACAGAGAACGCGGGCGATCGTCTTCGTTGGCGTAGCCCCCGTAGGGGCGGGCTTCGCTAACGGCAAAAGTTAGAGAAC
This sequence comes from Microcoleus sp. CAWBG27, assembly GCF_020883145.1. NCBI lineage: Bacteria > Bacillati > Cyanobacteriota > Cyanophyceae > Oscillatoriales > Microcoleaceae > Microcoleus > Microcoleus sp. CAWBG27. The sequence continues at coordinate 12,991 of NZ_JAHREU010000042.1, read as the reverse complement.
TAGCACGTCAGTCGATTTTAGATTTTAGATTTTAGATTTTAGATTTTAGATTTTAGATTTGACTCTCGCATTGAATCTGGGAGCTTGAACTTTCCTCTAAAATTTGGATCTCTCCACGACTGAAGTAGGTGGCACGGTATCCGTTTTTGGGCGGGTCAATGCCTAACTTTTAACTGATGCTTTGCGATCGACGCTTTCAAAAAAGTCTATTGCATCGATCGCCCGCTATTGAGTATCCTCTATGTAGTGGCAAATATTAACGCCAGATAAATTTGGTGCGTCATGTTTCATAAAACTAATACGGGATGCGGGAAACTCAGAGACTTTAGTCCTTCCTAGGAAAGTGACGCGGAGGACTTTAGTCCCCGTGTTCTTCGTAGTATGATACAATTTAGATTGTGAGTAAGAACAAAAACATCTACGTGTTGAAACATCCTAGTATCGGAGAAATCCCTGCAACTTAGTACGCAAGAGTGAGAGGCAACACAAAAAGAGCTAATAATGGCAGGATGTCGAGCGTACCGCGTCTTGGCAAGCGTGATGGATTCTGAAAGCATTAGAAACAACAATCATTAGCTAGTAACTATCGCTTGACGATGAGTGACTAAGTAGACGGCGCTTGACGGTCGTAACGAGATTAGATTTAGGTCACACCCTTTGTCTAATTCTGTCAGTAGAATCTCAGCGGCTTTAGCCCGCTTGAGTGTCAAACCTGGTCTGAAGACACAGGGTTTTCAAACTTACGGGATTTTTTTATGAATACTGAGCTTCATGTGCCAAGCGACTTGCGGTTTTTAACAATAGTTGAAAATTGGTTGCTGAGCAGTTTGGAAGTTGAGCTAGGAGAGCACGTCGATTGGCCGCGTCAGTCGAATCGTTTGCGCTTGGTGTTAGCAGAAGCCTATTCTAACGTGATCCGCCATGCTCACAAAGATCAACCCAATCTGCCAGTTTTAATTCGCTTGAATTTAAAAAATCGGGATATTGGTTTAGAAATTTGGGATTACGGTAAAGGTTACGAAATGGATACTTACAGTCCCCCGAGGCCGGAAGCTAAACAAGAAAGTGGCTATGGCTGGCTGATTATGAGCCGACTTATGGATCGGGTGGACTACACTTTGCAATTAGACGGTCGTAACTGTCTGAAGTTGGAAGCGAGTTTGCCGGAAAAATCTTAATTAGTCATTAGTCATTAGTCATTAGTCATTAGTGATTGACAATGTTTTTGATTCTAGTGGTTGTCTGTCGCACCGTTTAGTCATTAGTCATTAGTCATTAGTCATTAGTGATTGACAATGTTTTTGATTCTAGTGGTTGTCTGTCGCACCGTGCGGTGACAGCCACTTTTTCTTGCAATCTCGTCCCTCTCTAACCAGACTCTAAGATTGTAGAGCCGAAGGAAGAAGAAAGAATTAAGAAGAAACAAGCAACAGTAGCTGTAGGGTGCGTCGCTATTAAAAATCCGTAAAGAAAAGCGACTTTTAGAGTAGCGACGCACCTCTATCGCGAGTTAAGCAAACAACTCCTCGTTTTACTCATCCCCAACAATTATGTACCAATACTTTTTATAAATCGTATAACATAACAACGTTTTAGCTGTCGGCTGCGGTTGCTCTAGGTACTGTTGCGGGCTGATAAATACTGAAAAAATCGGCTTTCTATAGCGTTGGCTATGCTTAGATAGATGGGAGCCTCTCAGTTTTGATTTTATAGTGCTGTCCCCGAAGAGCGATATATTCAACACTCGCTTTTCGGGGATAGCACTGTAAAAAAATTGCTTTTTTGCATTCATTGGGATGCTCCCTCTGGAGATGAGGTTATTCCTCACTATAAAACAATTTCATTGCGGTCGCTTTCTTGGCAATTACCAATTACCAATTTGTGCCTCACTCCCTGGATAATTCCTATATCAAGAACCAAATTTCTTAGGCCGTAGAGTCAGCAATTCTTGGGGAGATGCTAAGAGTTTGACGGTAACAGAAACAATTTCTTGCTGAAAATTGAGCAAAAAAAACCATCCGACATTAATACCAAATGCGGGAGTTTGCACCCGGCCGCTGACCTGAATTTCAACTGTTCCATCTTCTAAAATTTTGCTTACACTTTGCTGGGGTTCGAGATGCATTCCTGGCGCTTCTGTTTTTAGATAACTGGCGATCGAGCTTTTGCCGATAATTGGCTCTTCAAAGGGCGCGTGCAGAACTCCGTCCTCAGCAAACAGATTAGCGGTGGATTCAAAATCACCCGCGTTAAAAGTTTCAAAATATTGCTGTACCGCAGGCTTTGTGACACCGACGATATTTATAGAGCGAGTTAAAATAGGTCGAGTTGTGGCGGTCATATAAGAAGTGATTTGAGATGAATAAATCTAATGTAATCATTCTCTCGGTCGCAGGAAATCCATCAAAAGATATAACTAGGGTCATAAATTTTATCTAAAAAATCAATAATGCTATGCGCCTCCTGGAGCTTTGAGGCCGATCGACCGAAATCGTACCAGTTACCAAAAATAATGCAACTGTAGGCAAGTCGCAAACCCTTATGCCATCAGCCATTCCCAATCCTTGAATCCTTCAAATCTCAAATCTCAAATCTCAAATCTCAAATCTCAAATCAACTAAACCCAGACACCTCGTGGCATCTGGGTTGCTGTAGAGTCTTTGTTAAACAAGAAGATGCTATTTCCGCATCAAATTCATCAATTCCTTAGGAGAAGCCAACAAGTCGATCGCCACAAAGAAAATTTGACCTTGAGGATCGAGCATAAACCGCCACGCGATGTTCATACCCACATTCGCGCCGAACCAAGGAGTTTCGACTTTACCCGTGACTTTGACTTGGCGGTAGCCATCTTCAGCCGGCTCCGACACACCTCGCTCGGGCAGCATTTTCAGGCCGATGCACTCTTCCCGCATATAGTTGAGGATAGCTTCGCGACCGACGATCGGCTTTTGGAAAGGCGGTTGGAGAGCACCGTCTTCAGCAAATAAACCGACGGCTGGGGTGAAGTCGAAGGCGTTCATGTTGTCGATGTAGCTGAGCACAGTTTGCTCGCTGATACCCTCAATCTTGGTTTTCACCCGCTCTGCTACAGCCGTAGGAGTGCTGCGAGGAGCAGAGCGTTTGCCGTATTCTTGGCTGAAATCGGGATCGTAGCCCATGTGAACTACGGTGTTGCGAAGTACAGTAATTTGTTGACCCGGATCGAGCTTCTTGATGCTTTCAAGGACTGTGGTTGCTTCGGGAGACATTTGATAGCCAGCAGGGATGGGAGCGACAGCGCCCTGTTTCATCAACTGTCCCAACTCGTACCAGAAACCGAGTTTAGTGTTGACGCGCAAGGAAGTGTAAATCCGGCCGATGGTGGTGTCGGCATTGCTTGCTAGGTCAAACATGGTTTTGCTTTGAGCAGCCGGCGACATCTGTTTGATTTCGCCCAGCACGCCTTCGACAAGCGCCATGCTCGCTACTCCGGGGGCTGCTGCGGTGATAGAAATGCCCATTTCGGTGTAAGCATACCAGAGCAGTGCTAGTTGGTCTTCGACGCTGAGTTTGTAGAAAGCGTCGGTAGTAGCCGGAACAGCACTAGCAATCTCGGTGTTGGAGAAAATAGATTGAGCGGATTGAATACTAACTGCCATGTGTATATTCTGCGATTCGCTGTGGGTTTTACTTGCGTACTTGAATAGGCGAATCGAATTCTCCCTTCATTACATTATGTAACGTTGTGTGAAATCTTTAACATTTTAGAGTTCAAATTTATAAATATAAAGGTTGCAAAAGTATTATCAATGCTGTCCCAAATTAAGCTCAAGATTGCTAGACTTGTGACGCATTTTGTGCATTTGATTATAATCCTATGAAAATATCAATTAATAGCGATCGCATTAAGCAAAAAGCCCTAGAGTTAGGATTTCACAAGATTGGGATCGCCTCAGCACAAACCCAAACCCAGGTAGATGCACAAAGATTGCAGGCTTGGCTGGACAACGGTTATCAGGCGGATATGGCATGGATGACCAACCCGAAACGGCTGGATATTCGATCGCTCGTGCCAGACGTGCAGTCATTAATATGTGTCGCCCTCAATTACTACACGCCTCACCAACGCCCCGAGAATCCCTCGTTGGAGGGAGACGATGCAGTCAGAGAGTATGCTAAAATCTCTCGCTACGGTTGGGGGCGGGATTACCACAAAATTCTGCACAAAAAACTCAAGCTGTTAGCAAATTGGGTGCGATCGCAAGGCGAAGGAATTGAAGCACGGTATTATGCTGATACCGGGCCGGTTCAGGATAAAATGTGGGCCCAGCGGGCGGGGATTGGCTGGATTGCTAAAAATGGCAATGTGATTTCGCGGGAATACGGTTCTTGGATGTTTTTGGGCGAAATCTTGACTAATGTGGAGTTAGATCCCGACGCGCCACACACCGAACATTGCGGTACTTGCACTCGCTGCATTGAGGCCTGTCCGACGAAAGCAATTACTGAGCCTTTTGTCGTGAATGCCGATCGGTGCATAGCTTATCATACGATCGAGAATCGGGCCGAAAAACTGCCCGACGAAATAGCATCTAATTTACAAGGTTGGGTAGCAGGTTGCGATATTTGTCAAGATGTTTGTCCTTGGAATCAGCGATTTGCCAAACCAACGGATGTTGCAGAATTTGAGCCTTATCCTGAAAACATAGCACCAACGCTTGCAGAATTAGCCACAATTTCCGATGAAGAATGGAACCGCCGATTTACAGCTTCGGCACTGCGGCGAATTAAACCCGAAATGCTACGCAGAAATGCCAAAGCAAATCAAATAAAAGGTTCGTAGTGAGGACTAAAGTCCGCATCCAAGAAAGGACTAAAGTCAAAAGGTTCGTAGTGAGGACTTTAGTCCGCATCCAAGAAAGGACTAAAGTCCTCACTACGAACCAATATTATTATAGGAATTCTCGAAGGACATACTATCATTAGTAGTTACCGTATTTTTTTCTTATTCCTGCTTCTCAAATTTATGTCGGCCCATGAACCCACACAATACGATGCAATTTTGGGCGGTAAAAATCCACCTCCAATTAATGCTGCTGTCTTGGGCGGCATAGCAGGAGTCAAGCAACGCTTAGCCAGCCCCCTAGCTGAAGCAAGGTTAGCAGCACTTTCGGATGCTTTGAACTACCCAGAAGCAGGTTTAGAAGCAGCAATTACAGTTTTTGACGATGGTGACGAGCGGGTGCGAGCTGCCGCCGCTGCCATGTTTTGTCGGGAAGAACAAATTAGCTTGCTTAAAAAAAGTACAACAATCTGGAATAAATGGAGAGTGCAAAATATACTTTTATTGGGCGGATATTTAGATTTGAGTTGGGCAAATTTGAGCGGATATAATTTGAGTGGAGCTAACTTGAGGGAGTCTAATTTAGCAGGAGCAAGTTTTGAAGGCTGTAATTTACAAAATGCTAAAATTTTTCAGAGTAACTTGGAAGTAAGTAATCTTAAAAATGCCGATTTGAGTGGAGCTAACCTGAGTCGCTCGAATCTCAGCGGGGCTGATTTGCAGGGAGCAAATCTGAGTCAAGCAAACCTCCGTTTAGTTAATTTGCGCCAAGCTAATTTATGTCAAACTATCCTGAAAAAAGCTAAACTTGGTGGGGCTGATTTGAGCGGTGCGGATTTGACTGGTGCGGATTTGACTGGTGCTGATTTGAGTCTGGCCAATCTGGAGGGAGCAAAATTGACAGGAGCAAATCTGGCGGGGATTAAATTAATTCGATCGAACTTGAATGGCTCAAATTTTAATAGGTTTGTTTTGGCAGGAGCTAATCTGCGGTGGAGTACCTTCGCAGGTGCTTGTTTTGCGGGAGCTAATTTGCGCGGTGCTAATTTGGAGAAAACTGATTTGACAAATGCTGATTTTTCTCAAGCAGATTTTACGGGAGCTAACCTGTGCGATGCAGATTTTAATAAGGCTAATTTAGCTGGTGCTAATCTCAGTGGTGCTATTACCAAAAGAGCAAATTTCCTGAAAGCAAATCTCAGCGGGGCTAATTTCACACAGGCTAATCTGAGCGGTGCTATTTTGAAAAAAGCTAATATTGATGGGGTGATTTTTAATGAAGCTAATCTTTCGCGATGTGCTTGGAGATGATAATTAGTCTTGTTTGATTTCTATGAGGGATTGAATATGGATAAACGGCAACGCTGTTTTGTCTGCAAGAATAGTTTTCAACAGCCGCATTTTTTTTATAGCGGTTTGTGTTGTGATTGTGGCGAAGTGAATTATGCAAAACGCAACGAAACGGCTAATTTGCAGGGACTGTTTGCTTTGGTGACGGGAGCGAGGGTAAAAATTGGCTATGCTGTAACTCTGAGGTTGCTGAGGGCTGGTGCTTCGGTAATTGTTACCACTCGTTTTCCTCGCGATGCTGCTCAAAGGTATGCTGGAGAATTGGATTTTGGCGATTGGGGCGATCGCCTGCACGTTTACGAGTTAGACTTGCGGTATATTGCGAAGGTTGAGCGTTTTGCAGAACACCTCACATCTTGCTATCCCCGACTCGATATTATTGTCAACAATGCGGCTCAAACCGTTCGTCGTCCTCCGGAATTTTACCAGCATTTGAGGGATTTAGAGGCTCTGCCTTTCGAGGTTTTGCCTGCGGAAATTAAGCGGCTGGTAGCGCGAACGCACTTTTTGGCTGATAATATTGGTGGCGATATGTCAAAAAAGTCGATCGCACCCGAAGATTCAGACAGTAAAACTCTCAGCACTTTAGCTGTCTCTTTGGATGGAGAAAACTTGATATCAGAGGAAGATAACCCTAGTTGGTTTCCGGTGGGGATGTACGATAGCGACGGACAGCAAATAGATTTGCGCCCTTTCAACAGTTGGCTGATGAAAGACGATGAGGTGAGCATTTTGGAGTTGTTAGAAGTTCATGTAATCAATGCAATCGCTCCTTTTGCAATCAACAGCAGGCTCAAGCGACTAATGAACAATCTTCCAGACAACTGCAAATATATTATCAATATTTCCTCAAAAGAAGGGCAATTTGACGGTGACAAATCTTGGCGTCACCCGCATACTAACATGGCAAAAGCCTCACTGAACATGATGACTCGCACCTGCGCCAAAGAGTACGCCAAACACAAGATTTTTATGAATGCAGTCGATCCGGGATGGGTGAGTTTTCTACACCCTCATCCTCAAGTTTTAACGATGCAAGCACGTGGCGTTCAACCTCCTTTTGATGCGATAGATGCGGCGGCACGAATTTGCGCCCCGATTTATGCGGGCATAAATGAGAAACGCTATGTTTATGGTAAATTATTTAAAGATTATGCTGATTCGCCCTGGTGATAAGTAGAAGGAAGAAGGAAGTTCGGCAACGGATTATGTAGCGGATGTAGCGGATGTCACGAATTCTGTTTGATGAAAGTCGCAAGAAGGAAAAAGGAAGAAGTTGTGATTTATGATTTATTTGTGGGGTGCATCAGCTAGAAAAAATTTGAGATAAATGAAATATTTCAAAACTGACGCATCGGGAAAAATTGGTGCGTCAGTTTTGAGATTGTTAGCAGGAAATAACAATTATCGCAACTGACGCACCCTACTTTATAGTTATTTATGTCTAGGTGCATCAGTTTTACGATTCTCAAATTGTGGCATTTAAAATGTATAATGCAATGGGGCAGTGTAGCTTAGTGGTAGAGCGATCGCCTCTTCAAGGCGAGAGACAACCGTTTGATTCGGTTCGCTGCCACCAGCAACGTAGTTTAAATGGTAGAATTCCCTGGAGTATACCGGGAGATGCGGGTGCGATTCCCGCCGTTGCTATCTTTTTTTGCGTTAACAATCAAGAGGTAATGAGTAATATAGAAGAGATTTACCCTTCGTGATGTAATCTTCCCCAATGACGAAAGTAATTATTTTTGATTTTGACGGTACTTTAGCAGATACAATCGATATTCTCCTGAATATCACCAACCGTTTGTCAGTAGAATTCGGCTTTAAGTCTGCGACAAAAGATGAACTGGCTCAATTAAGCAACTTAACTTCTTGGCAAATCCTCCGGTATTCTGGAATTTCTCTCTTCAAATTCCCGCTGCTGATTAGAAAATTGAAAGCAGAGTTGCACAGCGAAATGCCTAATATTGAATTATTTGCGGGAATTAAAGAAGTTTTGCTGGAGTTAAAGAACCTTGGCTTTCAACTAGGCATTATCACCTCTAATTCCCAAGAGAATGTCTTAGCCTTGCTAGAAATCAACGGGTTGCAAAACACTTTCAGCTTTGTTTACTCTGGTTCAACTTTTGGCAAACATAAAGTTATTAATAAATGGCTGAAAAAAGAGCATATAAATCCTGAAGAAGTCGTGTATGTAGGAGATGAAATCCGAGATATAGATGCTGCTAGAAAAACTGGTATTAAGGTAATTTCGGTAAGTTGGGGTTTTAATTCTCAGGAAGTTTTGGCTGCACACAATCCCGATTTTTTGATTGAACGGCCTCAGGAATTGCTCGATATTATGAGTAATCTGGGAAGACTGTAACTTTTTGTAAAGAAATATTTTACATTGTAAAGTAGTAAATACTTTATGTCCGGACAGGTTGAAGAAATTGATTGAGGCTGATATAAAGAAAAAGGAAAAGATTTACTCGATCGCTCAAAATAAAGAGGAACAGTATTATGTCAGCCTTTGAAACTTTCTTGACGTTCGGCTTTGCTTCAGTTTTCGCCGTAGCTACTTTAGCAACTTGGTTGCGTTTCACCAACCCGCCTTCTGCCAAGCGCAATTAGTTCTCTTATTTTTTGAATTTGGTATAATATTTTGAGAAAAGCAATCCCAAATGCTTTTAGCGATGGGATAGGTCGTGGGCGTAGCTCAGCCGAGGCGGGTCAATCCGCTCGAAGTGAAAGCGAAAGGGGAGGGACTTGATGCCTCCCACGTCATGTCATAGATGACTATACTTTTACCAGCTATTAGAGTCGGGTTTCTTAACCTGATGGATAATTCGCCGAAACCCTGTTTCTATGGAAATGTTTTGCCATCCATATAGATATTTTCTCAGAAACCAGGTTTCTTAGACTTTGCATAATTCCCAGAAACCCGGTTTCTCTCGAAATGTTTTGCTACCCAGCAGATATTTTCTCAGAAACCGGGTTTCTTAGACTTTGCGTAATTCCCAGAAACAAAGAAAGAATAATCTTTTAGTCTGCTTCACTTCGTTTCAGTGCGGCTAAAACTGCTTGCTGGCTAACTGTTTGGTAGATTTTGCTCAAATGCTGTTTGATGGCGTCTGATGCGGGGGAGGATTTGGTAGTTGTCAGTTTGGCGTCGGTTGCCAGGGGAATGGGGCCTAAAATATCTAATACGGTTTCGCTGCTGGGCGGTGGCACAATCACGACTAGAGATGATTCTAGCTGCTGGTTGTATTCCCAAAAGCGATCGACCTTTGGCACTTTAGCATTCGCGGCGGGGGAATTGTCATCGGTGTTTGGCTGGGAATTTTCCTCTGCTTGGGTACCCCGTCTCTGGCGGAGTGCGGTTAAAATTTGCTCTTTGGTTCTACCGCGCAGTTGAAACAGTACAAAGGGGTCTTCGCCGAAGCGATCGCCCAATAAGTAGTATACTGCACTGATGTGTTTGCAAGGATTTTTCGGGTCAGGACAGCTACAGCGCGATCGAATATCTGACAAACTTAACGGAAATAGGGTTTTTCCGGCCGCGGCAAATACATCTTCAATATTGTGAGGCATTTCTCCTGCTAATAGTTTAGCTGAAAAAACCGCTCTTTGCGACATATTTTCAATCACGTATTCCCAATCTTCATCGCTCAAGGTATCGAGTCCCAAAGAAACTTGATAGGGTTTTGGTTCGCTACCTTGAACTATAGCTATTACTTCTTGATTGGGAAATTTAATACTGAGAACTTTACCTTCGCGAGCATATTGCCACCCACGTTCTAATCGCTTTTTGAAGCGGTAGGTATTGATTAAATCGAGCCATTGTTGCGTCCACCATTCTCTGTCAATCATAAGCCGAAGGAAGAAGGAAGAAGGAAGAAGGAAGAAGGAAGAAGGAAGAAGGAAGAAGAAGAAGGTTTGTAGTGAGGACTTTAGTCCGCAAAAATAAGGAAGAAGGAAGAAGGAAGAAGGTTTGTAGTGAGGACTTTAGTCCGCAAAAATAAGAAAAAAATAATAAGGTTTGTAGTGAGGACTTTAGTCCGCGTTTAAGAAGGACTGAAGTCCTCACTACGAACCAACAAAAATTATTCTTCTTCTGTTTCTATGATAGCATTGCGATCGAGAATTAGTAAATTGCGAAGTTGGTCAGTATCGAGTTCAGTCAGCCAGTTTTCGCCCGCGCTGACTACTTGTTCGGCTAGAGCTTTCTTACTTTCGATCATATCGTGAATTTTCTCCTCTAAGGTGCCAGTACAGACAAATTTGTGAACTTGCACATTTCTCGTTTGACCGATCCGAAATACGCGGTCAGTTGCCTGATTTTCTACTGCGGGATTCCACCATCTATCGTAGTGGAAAACGTGAGTAGCTCTAGTTAAATTTAAGCCTGTACCGCCAGCTTTCAACGATAATATCATAATCGGCGGGCCTTGCGGATCGTGCTGGAAGCGATCGATCATTTCTTCCCGCTGCTGCTGCTTAATGCTGCCGTACAAAAACAAAACTTCTCGCCCCAAATGCTGTTCTAGATGCGGTTTCAGGAGTTTTCCCCATTCAGCAAATTGAGTGAAAATCAAAGCCCTATCGCCCTCAGCGACCACCTCTTCCAACATTTCCACCAACCGCTGCAATTTTCCCGATTCTTGGCTGTTAATGCTCAATTCTTTGGGCTTACCTTCTGCTTTTACAAGGGCAGGATGGTTGCAAAGTTGCTTCAGTTTGACCAGCAAAGCCAGAATCATGCCCCGGCGCTGAATGCCTTCGGCTGATTCTAAATTAGCGATTGACTCTTCAACTACTTTCTGATATAGTGCCGCCTGTCCTGACGCGAGCCCGCAAAATACAGTCATTTCCTGTTTTTCCGGCAAATCTTGGATGATTGACTTGTCGGTTTTGAGGCGGCGGAGGATGAAAGGCTGCACGAGCGATCGCAAAGTATGCAATGATTCTCTATCGCCATATTTCTCGATCGGAATAGCAAATCGGCGCTGAAAGAAATTGCGCGGGCCCAAATATCCGGGATTGAGAAACTCTAAAATTGACCACAATTCTTGCAATCTATTTTCCACCGGAGTTCCCGTCAGCGCAATTCTAAAAGATGCTTCGATTTGCCGCACTGCTTGCGACTGTTTCGCCTCAGAATTCTTAATGTTTTGCGCTTCATCTAAAACCAATCCCTGCCATTTAGTGCTTTGAATTTCTTTAGCATCGCGAAACACCAGGGAGTAACTGGTAACTATTAAATCTTTTCCCTTAATTGCGGCCGCAAATGCTTTGCCTTTAGCGCGTTGGTCTCCATAATGTAGTAATACTTTCAACGTCGGGCCAAACTTCTTGACTTCGCGTTCCCAATTCCCCAAGACTGATGTCGGACAAACCAGTAATGTGGGATTTTTCAGAGCTTGATTTTCTTGTAAATGTAATAATAATGCAATTAGTTGAGGGGTCTTACCACAACCCATATCGTCCGCGAGACAAGCACCCAAACCCCAGCGTTCTAAGAAGGCAAGCCAGCCAACTCCCAACGCTTGATAAGGCCGCAATTCTCCTCGGAAACTAGCTGGCGCGATCGCACTTACGGCCTCATTATTATTTAAAGTATTCAACAATTCCTGAAGTTGACCAGTTGCTTCAAAATTCACCACCGGCAACTTTTCAATCATCTGAGAATCGCCCGAAGCCAACCGCAAAGCATCTTCCAAAGAAAGAGTCATTTGCTCTTTGCGACTGGCAAAGAAACTTTGAGCCGCCCTGACATCGGTTGCGCGCAACTCCACCCACTCGCCGTTAATTTCCACCAAAGGCGAATTCAACGCGATCAAGTTGTCAAATTCTGCCTTAGAAATGCGCTGTCCGCCGATCGTCAATTCCCACTTAAAACTTAACAGACTTTGCAAGCCCAGCCCGCCGCCACTTTCTCCTGCTCCCCCCCTTAGCAAGGGGGGGTTGGGGGGGGTTGTTTCCGCTTGAATGCTCAAACCCAAACGACTCGCCCAACCATCAGCCTTTGTCAAACTCGGCGGCAAAACTACGCCCAACCCGCTATCAGCAAACCGCCAAGCCACAGACTTAATAAACTCGTAAGCTTGCAGCGGATTTAGTTGACAAGATTGCGGTCGTTGTGCTTGCAAAGTCGGCTCAATTAACGGATAAAGTTTCGAGGCTAAGCCCAAACCGCTGAGTAAAGTTTCTTGAGGCAATTCAATTGTCCGCCCCGCATAATTTAAACGTTCGACAGAGTTGTTCCAAACAGTTGTCGCATCTACCAAAAAATCGGTTTCATCCACTGCTTGCAAGCAATAATTTAAACTCCAGTTAACTTTCCCTGGCGATGGCGGTATTAGTTGAAAACAAGTGTGAAATTGATTTTGCTGAGATAGTTGATTTTGCAGCGGTGCAGCCCAAGCAGTCAGCTTGGTTGCCAACTTTTCCAAAGCTGCTGATTCTGCTTGTACAATCCCAGATTCCTGCTGCAAAGCTTGCAACCATTCGCGGGTTGGAGAAACTGTTTTGATATCTAAAGTTGAGCCAGCAGCCGTTAGCGCAGCCCTCGAAGCCGATCGCACTTCACAATCTACCACACTACTCAAAAACCCCAAGACCAAATCCTCCGCCCCCACTGGCAAATCCACCGCCAAAGCCAATTCCCCGATTTCTGCTTCGCTTTTCCCTTCTTCCTTCTTCCCTCTTCGGCTCTTCTGGAGTCAAGGTGATAAGCAAACCTAATCAGAAAAGCAAGCTAATAGCCTTGCTCGAAAGTTATCAAAGTTCATAAAGCCATAGGCTTGTCGCTTAATCAACTTAATTCGATTGTTA